>JBAXJV010000116.1:0-8040 GCA_037137675.1 bacterium
GGCATCTGGGGATTGGCGCGTCTGGTGCGACGCGGCCAGCTGTGGGACCGCGCGGCGATCGCACTCATCATGGGCGTGGGAGGACTGTCGCTGGCAATCTGGCCCTGCGTCCTGCTGTGGGTTGACGCGATGCCGTTTCTGGAACGGATCCGCCTGCTGATGGCAGGCGTGAGCCTGATGGTATTGCTCGTGACCGTGGAATCTATTCGCCGTTACCGGTTGCGAGAACGTTATGCGATCATCTGGGTGCTCACGGGGGCGGTGATTATGCTGTGCGCGTTTTTCCCGGAGCTATTGCGCATCTTCAGCCTCTGGTTCGGCATGCAGTATGTCACCACGGTTGTAGCGATCGTGTTTACCTTCCTGATTCTGGTGGCGTTTCACTTTTCGACGGCTTTGTCGATGGCGCGCGACAATCTTGCCAGGCTGGCTCAGCAATCGGCCATTCTCGAAACCCGCCTGAACAATCTGGAACAGCGTCTCGACAAGGCTGCTGCTTCGAAACCATCGCAGCTGACCGATTCCTCCGCATGAAATTCTCGATTGTCACGCCCAACTTCAACGGCGCGCGCTTTCTTGAAAACACATTAAAAAGCGTGCTGGACCAGCAGTGTGGTGAGGTGGAGCTGGAGTACATCGTGGTGGATGGCGGGAGCACCGACGAATCGCCGGCGATTCTGGAGCGCTATCGAGCTGTTCTGTCGCACCTGATTGTGGAGCGCGACCAGGGACCTGTGGATGCGATCAACAAGGGGTTACGGCGTGCGACTGGCGATGTGCTTGCCTGGCTTAATGCCGACGATTGTTACCAGCCCGGCGCTTTGGCGCGTGTGGCGGCCGCGCTGTCGGCCGCGCCGCAGCGGGCCCTGGCCTTTGGCCGTTGCCGCATTGTGGACGAATCCGGCGCTGAAATCCGCGCCGGCATCACGCGTTTCAAGGAGTCCTTTTTTCCTGTGTCATGCCGCCCCGTAATTCAGTGCATCAACTACGTCTCGCAGCCGGCGATGTGGTTCCGGCGCACGGCCTGGCAGCGCGTTGGCGGGTTGCGCGCCGATTTGCATGCGGCCTGGGACTATGAATTTCTTCTGCGGCTCTGGCGACAGGGCGGTGCGGTGCGAGTGCCTGGCTTGCCGTTATCCGATTTCCGCTGGCACCCCGGATCAATCAGCGGGCAAGGTTTTGAACGGCAGTTTCGCGAGGAGTGGGAGGCTGCGCGGGACGATGCGGGCTGCTGTGCGCCGCAAACCATGCTGCATGCCATTGTGCGCTGGGGCATCGTGCGGGCCTACCGCGCCATGGCGCGCCGCCGCATCGCGGCCGGGAGATAGAGCCATGCGCCTCGGACTCAACACGCTTTTTCTGATCCCGGGCGAAGTGGGTGGATCGGAAACCTATTTTACGGAAACTCTGCGCGCGCTGCTGTTCGCGCACCCCGCTGTGACACCCGTGTTTTTCACAAACATTGAGAACGACGCATTTATGCGGGCAAGCTTTGGCGCCGCCTCTGGAGCAGAGTTTCACCTCCTGAACGTACGGGCAGTGCAGCGCGCCGCGCGCATTCTTTATGAGCAACTGAGGCTGCCTGCGCGTGTGCGGCGGGCGGGCGTGGATGTGCTCTGGTCGCCAGGCTACACCGCACCGCTGGCCGTAACCGCCCCGCAGGTCGTCAGCCTGCTGGATATGCAATACCGGCGTTTTCCGGAAGATCTTTCTCAGCTGGCGCGCTGGACGACCGGCGCATTGGTGCAAGCTGCTGCGCGCCGTGCCGACTGCATTCTGACGATCTCGGAGTTTTCCCGCACGGAGCTGTTGCGCTTCACTCCAGCGCGTGCCGGTCGTATAGTTGTAACGCCGCTCGGAGTGGACCCCGTTTTCGCGACTCCCATTCCGGCGGATGTGCGCGCACAGCGGCTGGCGGGGTTGGTGACAGGCGCCACGCCCTACCTGCTTTGCGTGGCCAACAGTTATCCGCACAAAAATCTGCCGCTGCTGGTGGAAGCCTTTGCCAGTGCAGCACGGACGATACCGCATCAGCTTGTGCTGGTAGGGCGGCCGCGGCGCGGTGAGCCGGCCCTGGAGCAGGCGCTGGCCGCGAGCGGACTTGCTCCGCGCATCGTCCGGCTGGCCGGGATGAGCCGCGCCGGGCTGGCAGCCCTTTATCAAGGGGCTGAGGCTTTTGTTTTCCCGTCGCTTTACGAAGGCTTCGGGCTGCCCGTGCTCGAAGCGATGGCCGCCGGTGCACCGGTGATCACCACTCGCGAGGGTGCGCTGCCGGAGGTCGGTGGCGAGGCGGTGACCTGCATCTCGGGCCGCGATCCTGCGGCCCTTTCTGGGGCCATCTGCTCAGTTGTCGCCTGGTCCCCTGAATTTCGCGCCCGGCATGTGGCCGTGGCCCGCGCACGCGCCCTCACATTCACCTGGGCGGCAACCGCCGGGCGCACCTTTGCCGCATTGCACAGTACGGCGTATGACGGCGCAATAAATTGAACCCAAGGGTTTATTATCGTATAATGCCAACTTTGGATAACGCATGATTACACCACGCATTTTGCAGCGAAAAGACCATCTTATCTCGCGCCGTGACATTCAAGGCGAGGCGCTGACAGTTCTGTACGGCCTGCATGAGCACGGCTATCAGGCTTATCTGGCCGGCGGCGGCGTGCGGGATCTGATGCTCGGTCGAACGCCCAAGGATTTCGATGTAGTCACCAACGCCACTCCGAACGAAGTCAAGCGGGTGTTCAGAAACTCCCGCCTGATTGGTCGCCGTTTTCGTCTGGCGCACGTTTATTTCGGTCTCACGAATATCGAAGTGGCCACTTTCAGAGCGTTACAAAATCCCGATAACCCTGACGATACACAGCAGCCCCATTTCAAAACACACGACGGGCTGGTCGTGCGCGACAACGTCTGGGGCACTCCGGAAGAAGATGCGCTGCGGCGTGATTTCACCATCAATGCGGTGTTTTATAATATCGCCGATTTCACCCTGATTGATTTTGTGGGCGGGTTGGACGACCTCAAAGCGAACAACATCCGGTTTATCGGCGACCCGGTCACGCGGTGTGCTGAAGATCCCGTGCGGATGATCCGCGCGGTACGGTTTGCGGCGATGCTGGGCATGACCATCGAGCACGCCACCTCGGAAGGTATCAGGGGGTCGGCCGAACGCCTGGCGCTGGCCGATCGCTCGCGGCTGTACGAGGAGATCCAGAAGTTGTTCTTCTGCGGCTCTGCGCAGGCGGCATACGGATTGATGCGCTACTACGGTTTGCTTGAAGTGTTACTCCCTGATCTGGGGAGCTGGCTGGGCCGCAAGCCATGCACGGCACGCTGCCGCCGGGTTTCTGACGCGCTTAAGTTTCTCGACCTCTGCAAACGCGACGGGAGGATTGTATCCCCGGCGCTGCTTTTCGCGCTGCTTCTGGGAGGTGCGGTGGAGGCGGAGGCGGCCGCTGATATCCATCGCGGCATACACTCCGGACTGGCCGTTTACAATGCCGCCATGGCGCACTGCAAACGTCTGTCCGAGCGTGTTCAGGTGCCTAATCTGGTGAGACAGCGGACGGCGGAGATTCTAGGCTGCCAGCTCAGGCTTGTGGCGGATGGCGGACGGCGTGCTGAAGCGTTGGCGGAACAGCCCTTTTTTGCCGAAGCTTTGGCCTATGCGGAATTCAGCCTGCACGGCAAGCACGGCGCGGAAGCGATCATGGTTCAATTGCGGAAGCTGGCTGCTGCGCATCTCCCGACAGCTGGAGACGGCCGCCCGGCGCGGGCCCGGCGGCCCCGTCGCGTGAGCTCCTCCAGGCGGCGCGGGCCGCGTGCGGAGAGCGCGCATGGTGCGTTGGAAGACGGCGTGCATGAAATCCAGAAGTCCGCCGTCGATGAAGATCAACAGCAACTCCCGTTCTGAACCGCTGGTCTGCGAAGCGGCCACACCACGGTTACGCGAGCCCTGTCCGCTATGTGACGGGATGGCCGGTTTTCTGGTTGCAGCAGCGGGGCGCTGGTTATATGCCTGTCCGCAGTGTGACCTCTGGTTTGTCCCGGCGGCGCAGCACTGGAGCGTGGCCGATGAGCAGGCCCGCTATCGCCTGCATTGCAACCGTCTGGACGACACCGGCTATACAAGCTTTTTACAACCGGTCATAAACTGCGTCGCCGCGTTAGATTTTAAGGACAGCACGCGTCATCCGGAAGTGCTCGATTACGGCTGTGGCCCGACGCCGGTGCTCGTGGAAATGCTCCAGCGTGCGGGGTTTCCGGCCGTGGGCTATGATCCGGCATTCGCTCCTGCGCTTGATCCCCGGCGCCGTTTTGACGTGGTTGTCAGTACAGAAACTATTGAACACTTCCGATGCCCCCGGGACGACTGGACGGCACTGGCGGCGCATGTGCGCCCTGGCGGAACGGTGGTGACAATGACGGAGCTGCATGACGATGTGCAGGACCCGTCGCGTTGGGCTTATGCAAATGACGGCACCCACGTGGCCTTTTACAGCACGCGCACGATGGCGTGTCTGGCGGAACGGCTGGGCTGGAAGCTGGCGGTGTGCGACCGGCGCCGCCTGAGTGTTTTCAATGCGATGCCGTCACGTGTGCATAGCGTGGTTGCTCGCCCAACCGCGCAGCCAGCTCGTTAACCTCACGCTTGAGTTCGTTGATCCTGCCCTCGCGGCCAAGCGTCACAGTTTGCCATCGCCGCAGTTCATCTAATTGCCGGTATTTCTCATCCTCTTCCAGCTTGTGACTGGTAATGTCTTGAAGCGCAACGCGGCATATATGCTCGTCATTCGCGGCCTGCGAGATGGTGCCACTTAAACTTACCCAGAATGGCGCTCCGTCTTTTTTCGACATCCGCAATTCGATCGGCGGCAAGGCGTTGTTTGTAAAAGCCTGCTTGATGTGGCGGTAATAGATGTCATGGTGTTCCTTGAGAATATACTGTGAAAGTGAACGATTGATGAGTGCGCTGCGTTCCACGCCCAGCATAGCGGCGATCGTGAGGTTGGCAATCGAAATCAGCCCGTCTTCTTTGATTGTGCAATAACCCACCGGGGCTAGATCGTAGAGCTCGAAATAGAGCTCCCGCTCAGCGGTTAGTTGCAACTGCGAGCGGCGCAGCTCCTCGTTTTGCAGCTCCAGTTCTACCTGGGTCACTTTCAGTTCGTGGTGCGCCCGTGCTGCTTCGGTCAAACGCGGCGCCTGATTTGACGGCGTCTGTGAGAGCTTTGTCTCAGCCTGAATGCGCAGCTTTTCGTTGTCAGTCATACAGCCCTCCCCGGTTAAAAAAGGTAGGCGGTTGAAACGAAGAAGTACAGGTAACTCTCGGAGGCGTTCACAATCGTGCTTTCGCTGTCCAGAAATGGTTGGCCCACGGCGTGGCCGCTACCCCAGATATAGTTGATGCCCACGTTGATTTCGACAGGTCCTTCTTCGCGGCCGGCGCTCATGGTAATCCCGTAAAGGTTCACCTGGTCGGGTTGATTCTCATCTAAGGCCTGTACCTCCGGTTGTGTTGAGCGGCTCGTAAAGCAGCCCAGCCGCAGGGGCCAGGTCCGGGCCACGTAGTACTCGCCGCCGAGCGCGAAATCAACCACGCTCTCGCGGGTGCGGTCGTTTTCAAAAGGAATGCCGGAATCCGTTTCCCCTGTAAGCTCAGCGTATTGATCAGAGGCGTGCCAGGTGACATCAAATTCAATGCCGTACTGTTTAGCCAGGCCCCATGCCAGACCACCGCGGGCACTGAGCGGAGTTCGCATGTTGACCTCCACGTCATCACTATAGTAGTCCCACACCTGATTGTCCGAGTTATGACCGCTGGACTGCAAGTTTCCGCCATTCAGCGCGTCATTCCCGGATAAAATCCACGACGGCGACTGCAAGGTCAACCCCGCCCGCCACATCCCGGTAATCTGGTATTGGGCGCCCAACAAGCCTTGCACGCCCCAATTCCAGACATCAATGTTTTCTGAGCCGATCATGACTGGATTGCGGAAAACCACATTTTCAAAAATGGCATGTTCATCGTAGATGGCAAAGATTGAAGCGCCCAGCGTCAGGCGATCACTTACCTTCCATCCGATCGAGGGTCCCAGATAGAGCGTCTGATCGCTTATCGAGAGGCTGTAGGCGTTCTGAGCCGTGGGCGAATTGATCTGCGACACTGAAAGTTGGCTAGGTACAAAAACAGAAAAGGCTCCGGCAATATCGGGGGCGAGTTTGTACACCATGCTGAGCTGACTCGGAATTGTCACAAATGTGGACGCGTCCATATCCACCCCCGGCGCCACGCGGTCTTCCATATTCATGGACTGATAGCCGTACAGCGCCGCCGAGACTGAAATACTGTTGCGGGTCACCAGGCCCAGCCCTGCGGGGTTATGGTATGCCGCATCCGAATCGGTGGCCGTTGCGCTTACCGCGCCGCCCATGCCCGCCGCCCGGCCGCCCACGATAAATGGCGTGTAATTTGCAATCAACGCCAGGGCCGGGTGTAAAGGCAGACAGACCGCCACTGTCCACACGATCAATTTCAATAATTTCATAACAAGGTGCTCCTGAATGATTGGTCTCTAACTCTGAGTCTAGAGTACGCCGCTTTTTGATTGTGCGCCAGCGGTTTTTCCTGTTCCCCGCCTGACAGTGAATATAGATTTTGCTGTCCATCCAGTTTCGGGAAGCTTAGCCGGCGTGCCGGATTAGCTGGTGATTCAGGGGTTTTCGTCTGGTGTTGACCCCGCTCACAGGCTATCTTCTTGCGCATGCACCTGCTGGCTATCGAAAATTCCACCACTTACGGAAGCCTTGCAATACTCGACGGAGCACGGGTTATTGCGGAACAAAATTGGATCGAACTCCGTCCGCACCGGGCGGCGCTTTTTGACGGGCTGCAGAAACTGCTCGTCGATACGGGGCTGCCTGCCGAAGCCTTCGGCAGCTTTGCTGTAGGGTTGGGTCCGGGCGGTTTTGCCGGACTGCGTATGGCGGTTTCCCTGGCGCAAGGACTGGCGCTGCCCGGCGGCGCACTGCTGCATGCCGTCAGCAGCGCTGCCGTAATCGCCGCCGGAGTGCTGCGCGAAACTTCCACGGATCGTGTTGCAGTGATTGGCGACGCCCGCCGCGGCCGCGTATGGATGGGTGTTTTCGACCGCTGTGACGGCGGACCTGGCCGCGCGGGTGAATGGGAGCTGCTCCCCGACGCCGCCACCTTGGCCGCCCGCCTGGACGCACAGCAGGTGCAGGCGGTGGCCTCGCCAGATGCCGAAGCAATCAGCTTGGCCATGCAGGTTTCCACGGCTGGCCGGCTATGCCTGCCCGCCGTCCGCCGCCCTACCGCCGCCGGTCTTGGACAGCTGGTCCATACGCGCCGCGCGCATGCCATCGTTTCTGAACCACTGACGCCAATTTACATTCACCCCGCCGTCAGTGTGCCGCCGCGCTTTTTTTACACAACGCCTTGAGCGAGCATCGCGTTCGCCACCTTTACGAAACTGGCGATATTGGCCCCCATGACGTAATTGCCCGGATCGCCGTAGGCTTGCGCCGTGTCGTAACAGTTCTTGTGAATGGATATCATGATTGCATGCAGCCGCTGTTCAACGTCTTCCCGTGTCCATGACAAACGCGTCGAGTTCTGGCTCATTTCCAGTCCCGATGTAGCCACGCCACCGGCATTCGATGCCTTGCCGGGAGCGTACAGAATGCGCTTGCTGACGAATAGTTCCGCAGCTTCCGGGGTGCTTGGCATGTTGGACCCTTCCGTCACGAGCTGACAGCCGTTTTTCAGCAAGGCCTGGGCGTCCTTCACGCTGATTTCGTTTTGTGTGGCGCTGGGGAACGCGCACTGACAAGGCAGGTTCCAGGGCCGCTGCCCTTCCAGATACTGTGCGCCGAACTTATCGGCATATTTCTGGATGCGTCCGCGTTGCACATTCTTCAGGTCTATGACCCAGGCTAGTTTTTCCGCTGTAATACCATCCGGATCGTAAATCGTACCCGAAGAATCGGACAACGAAACCGGCTTAGCTCCTAGTTGAA
>JBAXJV010000117.1:0-8037 GCA_037137675.1 bacterium
AGTTCGCGCAGTTCAGCCTCGGGGAAACGAATGCTCATGCCTTTGCGCGTGACCAGCACAATGTCGCTCTGTCCGCTGGTCTGCTGCACGCCGATCAGTCGGTCATCCTCGTCAATGTTAATGGCGATGATGCCGTCCCGCCGGGGGTGCTGAAAGGCGCTGAGGTTGGTTTTTTTCAGGGTTCCGCGTTCGGTGGCCATGATCAGGTACTGCGTGTCCGGAAAATCCCGCACGCGGATCATGGCGGCAATCTTTTCGCCATCCTGCAGTGGCAGCAGGTTGACTAGCGCCTTGCCGCGCGCGGTGCGTGCGGCTTCGGGGATTTCGTAGACCTTTTCCCAGTAGACCCGGCCCTTCTGGGTGAAAAAGAGCAGGTAGTCGTGCGCGGTGGCGGTAAAAATCTGTTCGACGTAATCTTCTTCCTTGGTCTCCATGCCCGCAACGCCCTTGCCGCCACGGCGTTGAGCGCGGTAGGCATCCGCAGCGGTGCGCTTGATATATCCGCCATGCGTGATCGTGATCACGGCCTGACGGTCGGCAATCAGGTCCTCGATGTTGACCTCGCCCTGATCAGGCACGATTTCGGTGTGTCGCTTGTCGGCGTAAGATCCGCGGACCTCGACCAGATCGGCCCGGATCATGGCGAAGAGTTTTTCACGGCTGGCCAGAAGCGCTTCCAGTCCGGCGATCTGCACGATAATGGCCTGATATTCGGCTTCGATTTTGCCGCGCTCCAGCCCGGTGAGCTGGTAGAGCCGCATATCCAGAATTGCGTTGGCCTGAATCTCGCTGAAGCCGAACCGCTCCATCAGTTGCGTGCGTGCACTGTCGCGGTCCGGGGCCTCGCGGATGGTGCGCACGACGGCGTCCATGTTGTCGAGCGCGATGCGCAAGCCTTCGAGAATGTGGGCGCGCGCCCGGGCTTTTTCGAGCTCAAACTCCGCGCGGCGGCGCACGACTTCGAAGCGGTGCGCCAGAAAGCACTGCAGTATTTCCTTCAGCGTCATTGTCCGCGGCCGGCCTTTGTCAATTGCCAGCATGATCGCGCCGAAGGTGGTTTGGAGCTGCGTGTGCTTGTAAAGATTGTTCAGCACAACTTGCGGGATCACGCCGCGCTTAAGCTCGATCACGATGCGGATGCCATCCTTATTGGACTCGTCCCGCAGATCGGCAATGCCCTCGACGACCTTGTCCTGAACCAGCGCTGCTATGTTTGTGATCAGCGACGCTTTGTTGACCGCGTAGGGGATTTCGGTGATGTAGATGACATCCTTGTTGTTCTTGCCTTCCTCGATCACAACCCTGCCACGCACCTTGATCTGGCCGCGTCCGGTTTTATACATCTCGGCAATCGGCGTCCTTCCGCAAATGATGCCGCCAGTAGGGAAGTCCGGCCCTTTGACGAATGCCATCAGCTCTTCGACGGCGGCCTGCGGGTGGTCAATCAGGTGCACCAGCGCGTCCACGAGCTCGCCGAGATTGTGCGGCGGGATGTTGGTGGCCATGCCGACGGCGATGCCGGTGCTGCCGTTCATCAGCAGGTTTGGCAGGCGCGAAGGCAGCACGGAGGGCTCCTCCAGTTCGCCGTTGTAGTTTTTGACCATATCAACCGTGTGCTTGTCGATGTCGGTCAGCAGTTCCTCGGCAAGGCGGGTGAGCCGGGACTCGGTGTAGCGGTAGGCAGCGGCGTTGTCACCGTCAATGCTGCCGAAATTTCCCTGACCATCCACCAGGCGGTAACGCATGGCGAAGTCCTGAGCCATGCGGACCAGTGTTTCGTAAACCGCCGAGTCGCCGTGCGGGTGGTATTTGCCGAGCACTTCACCGACCACGTAGGCGCACTTTTTGTAGGGGCGGTTATGGAGCAAGCCGAGGCCGCGCATGGCGAAGAGAATGCGCCGGGCGCCGGGCTTGAGTCCGTCGCGGACATCCGGCAGGGCGCGGCCCACGATCACGCTCATCGCGTAATCAATGTACGAGCGCTGCATCTCGTCTTCGATGTTAATGTTAACTAATGCGTCTGGGCGCGGTTCCATGGCGGTCTTTCAAAGTTCAGGTTATTTGGAATGAAGGCTGTCAGGCGGAACTGTTAAATATCGAGGTTCTGCACGTTCAAGGCATTGTCCTGAATGAATTTACGGCGCGGCTCCACCTCGTCGCCCATCAAAACGGTAAATATGTCGTTGGCCTTGACGGCGTCTTCCATAACCACCTTGAGCAGCTTGCGTTTGCTTGGATTCATGGTGGTCTCGTACAACTGATCGGGGTTCATTTCTCCCAAACCTTTGTAACGCTGAATGGCGAGACCCTCGCGGCCAACGGCCAGAACCGCACCCAGCAGGTCGAGCAGGGAAGCCACCGGCGTTTCAGTGCCGTCGCCGTCCTGTAATACAAAGCGCGGAATCTCTGAAGGCTGCAAATCCTCCGCCTCAAAGCCCATCGAGCAAAGTTCCTGAATGATGCGCGTCAGCGTGCTGGCGGAGAAAATCTCGGCGCACTTGAGCGTGTCCTTGGGCGTTTCAGAGAGATTGTTTTCCGTGACTACATTAAGGGTTGTGCCAGTGGCGGATTCCTGGAGCTCTCGAAATGACTTGAGCTCCTCGTCGTTAAAAATGTAATTCCGCTGCGCTTCATTGGCAACGTCCACCAGCACCATATAGCGAGGCAGGGCGCCCGTGTCGGCGCGGCGCTTGGCCAGGTACTCTGCCAGCGGCACATGTTTGCGGGCCAGCGCTTTACTGATCGGCTCGATCTGCAGGAGCAGGCGCAGCGCCCGCGTCATGACCTCCGCCGGATATTGCGTACCGCGCCTGGCGTGCTTCAGGGTTGCGCCATCGGAGCCAAGTTCCATCAGCTTGCGCTGAAGCGTCTCATTGGTGTCTATGTATTCCTCGTGCTTCTTGCGCGTGATGCGGTAGAGCGGCGGCTGGGCCAGATAAATGTAGCCGTGATCAATCAGCTGCGGCATCTGACGATAGAAAAATGTCAGCAGCAGCGTGCGGATATGCGAGCCGTCCACGTCGGCATCGGTCATGATCACAATCTTGTGGTAGCGGACTTTGGCAACCTCAAAATCGTCGGAGCCGATGCCGGCGCCGATGGCTGTGATCAAAGTGCGGATTTCGTTATTGCCGAGAATTTTCTCCAGACGCGCCTTTTCGACGTTCAAGACTTTGCCGCGCAGCGGCAGGATGGCCTGCGTCTCACGGTTGCGGCCCTGCTTGGCTGAGCCTCCTGCGCTGTCACCCTCGACCAGATAGAGCTCGCAAAGCGCAGGATCGCGCTCCGAGCAGTCGGCCAGTTTGCCGGGCAGCGCGGCGGAATCCAGCGCGCCTTTGCGACGGGTGAGGTCGCGCGCTTTGCGCGCCGCTTCACGGGCTCTGGCCGCCAGCACGCTTTTTTCGACAATCCGGCGGGCGATGGCCGGGTTTTCCTCAAAAAACACGGCCAGTTCGTCGTTGACGACCGAGGCCATGATGCCTTCCACCTCGCTGTTGCCGAGCTTGGTCTTGGTCTGGCCTTCGAACTGCGGTCCGGGCAGTTTGACGCTGATCACGGCCGTCAGTCCTTCGCGAATGTCCTCGCCGGACATCGCATCCTGTTCGTCCTTGATAATCTTGTTGGCGCGACCGTAGGCGTTGACCGTGCGTGTCAGCGCCGAGCGGAAGCCGCTCATGTGCGTGCCGCCCTCGATCGTGTGAATATCGTTGGCGTAGGAGAGCAGCGTCTCTGTGTAGGTTTCGGTGTACTGGAAGGCCACTTCAACCTGCACCTGATCCTGATCCTTCTTCAGGTAGACCGGCTTGGGGTGCAGTATCGCCTTGCCGCGGTTCAGATAGCCGACAAATTCGACCAGCCCGCCGCTGAAATGGAAGGTTTCTTCGCGTTCGGGGTCCTCCTGGTTGAACTGAATCTCGACGCCGCTATTTAAAAAGGCCAGCTCGCGCAGACGGTTAGCCAGAATATCCCACTCGAAATGGGTGACGGAAAAAATCGTATTGTCGGGCGAGAAGGTGATTTTGGTTCCCGTGCCGGTGCTGGCGCCGATGACTTCCAGCGGGGTTACCGGCACGCCGCGCTCATAACGCTGGCGGTGAATTTTGCCGTCGCGCCGGATCTCGACTTCCAGCCACTCGCTCAGCGCGTTAACGCAGGATGCTCCGACGCCGTGCAGTCCGCCGGAAACCTTGTAGCTCTTGTTGTCAAATTTACCGCCGGCATGCAGGACCGTCAGCACGACTTCAACGGCGGGGCGCTTCTCTGTCGGGTGCATTCCCACCGGAATGCCGCGTCCATTGTCGTTGACGGTGACCGATCCGTCTGCGTTGATGCGGACCTGAATGCGGGTGCAATAGCCTGCCAGTGTTTCGTCAATGCTGTTGTCTACAATCTCGTACACCAGGTGGTGCAAACCGCGCAGGGCAGTATCGCCGATATACATTGCCGGTCTTTTTCGAACGGCCTCCATGCCCTCCAAAACCTGAATATCGGATGCGTCGTAGCGTTCGTTGGTGTCAGCCTCAGCCATAGTCAATAACCCCGTTCGTCAAACCTTTGCGTGTAAGGTTTTTTATACTCCAAATTCAACCTGACTTCAAGGCCGGATTGCATGAATTGTTGATGACTATTGATAGGCAGCCTGCGTCTCCTGGGGGCGTTTTAGCTTGTATAAACGAGCCTTGATCGTACACAGTCCATTCCGGCCTTGTTCAATGTCAAAGGCCGGAATTATTTAATTACAGATTTACAAGGATCAAGCGGGGTAAAACTGATGATCAAGCGGGTTGCGGCGTGGCTAGTGCTGGCGGTGTGTAGTGCGTGGGCTGACAAAGGGCCTGCGATCAATTTTCCAGCAGCAGCGGATCTCGCTCTCGAATGGAAAATCGACTGGCCGCCCGGCGTAAAATCGGACTTCGAGAGTCCGGTAACGGTTTCGAACTACAACCGTTTCAGCCTGATCATCTCAGACAAAGCTTTGTCCGGAATTTATAACGAGCTTGGCGAACTGACGCGCTGGGGCTTTTACACCCCGCAGGGCGGGGGCAGTTCAGCCCGCCTGCTTTGTTTTGAGGCTCAACCAGGGCACCGTTATTTCAGCTTCTGGCGGCGCGATGGCAAGCCCTGTGCGCCCAGTGGGAATCTCCGCTCTGACCTTCCGTTCTCCGAGCTGGATCTGCTGTCTGCAATCGCGGCCACGCCAGGCTTGATGTACCAACCGACTGCCTGGAATATCGTGAATGGTTCAGTGCGCCAGCTTACTTCAAGGCACAATGTTTTTTTAATGTCCGTCCCGACATTCAAGGATTTTGAAATGACCGTCCGCATTAAGCTGGGATCGGCTCAATACGCCGGCATCGTCATTCGCGCGACGGATCCCGATCGCCCGGATGCCACCGGTCTTTACTGGCTGATCAATCGAGGTTCAGCTTCAGGCAGCCGGGGTGCCAATTCGCTCTGGGGAATCGTGCATAATCAGGAGCCCGGCCTCCTGCTCAATCCGGATAAGTGGAACGAACTGCGCGCGGTCGTCACTGGTCAGACCGCCTGCCTTTATCTCAACGGCGAATTATGCAAGCAGGTTCAGCTTCCACCAGGCCAGGGTTTGCAGGGCGCCATCGGGTTGGCTACTTACGGCGGCACGGCTGATTTCGACGAAGTCCGTGTTCGTGATCTGGCGAAAGAAAAGTTGGTTTTTGAAGACACCTTTGATCAGCAGGAAGCTCTGAGTCCGGCAAGCTGGCGCGATCGCAGCGACCTGATCGGGGCCATTCATGGCGGATACTTCCGTGTCCAGGCTCTGGCTGGCGACCGTAGCGCGCCGTTTAATTTCACTCTGCGTTTTCACCGCGATCCCTGGAGCCACGCCGGCTTGCTGCAGGTTGAGCCGGATGGCTTTACTCCATGGGTATGGGTTCCCGGTGTCCGTGACTTGAATCCCATGACGATCATTCTTCGACGGGCGACGGGCGAACCTGCCAGCCTCGAGTTTTCTTCGGATATGACCGGCCGCAAGCCTTTCTATACACTCCCGCTGACCACCGGCGTGGTCAGCCACGGCACTTCAGCTCATGTATGTGTTGAAGTCAGCCCCGCTGATTTCATCAGCAAGGAGTCCATACGCACTGATGCCGAGGTCTCGCATGCCACTCTGGAGGCCGTCAAGGCCATGACGTTCAAGGGCCGGGCACCGGAAACTTTTCCGGCCGGGTATGCCATGGGCCATCGCTACGATTGCGAAGCCGGGCGCCGCTTGGGGTTCAATGCGATTGTTCTGACCGATAAACAAATCGTGGATGACCTCGGGTTCCGCTACATCTATACCTATACTCACCTGCTGACCGCCAGTGGCCTGGGCGCCGGCTACCGCAAAGCTCTTAACGAAAAGACCATGCACAGCTTGGCGGATTCGGTGCGCAATCAAGGGCTGACTGACAAAATTTATCGCATCTCTGTATTTGACGAGCCTGGTGACAATCCGGCAGCGCATATCCGCTCTCCGCAGGAGCAGTATTGCATGGCGAATGATCCCGATGCCTGGCGGCAAATGATGGCCACTGCCAACCTCAAACCCGAAGAGTTTATCGATCCCTCGAATCCACCACCCGACGGGGTGACCCCGAACCAGGCCAGCTTCTGGAAACATGTGCGGATGCGGACAATGGCTGATCGGGAAAAAGATCCCTCCGGCGTTTTGAAGACCATGCAATTATGGGCGGCTTCCTATCCCACCCGTTTCGGAAATGCGCGCGATGCAATCCGTCTGGCGTTCGGCACCAACGTGCTGGTGACAGCCAACCTTCATGATGCGCATTTCTTCAGCGGGCCATGCTCGGATGTTGATCCCTGGCTGATTTTTTCACAGCAGGAGAAGCTGGATGTGCCGCAGGCCTGCGACTACACCGCCGCCTTCCCGCCCGGCGATGAATTAATGGTGGATATGTTGCGCTCGGCGTTGCAGCCGCATGACAAGCCGGTGGATATTTATCTCGCCGCCCAGACTTCCTATCAGACGCGTTCACCGCAAAGCCTGCGTTTGCGCGCCTTTGGTGCCATTGGCGCAGGCGCCCGGTCAATTTCCTTTTACGAATATGGACCCCGCTATGCGGCCACTGAAAACTGGTATGACACAGACATTCCACGGTTGCAGACAATCGGCGACATTTGCCATGCCATCGGCTGGGCGGAAGATATTCTTCTGGCTGGTCGCCCCCGCCCGGCCAGTATTGCCATTCTATACGGACGTGTTAGCGATTTGTGGGACGCATTGGATCTTGGTAGCAGCCCGTATGTCGGCGATCGTCGCAATATCTATTATTTGCTGCGTAACAGCCATCTTGACGTAGACTTTCTTTGCGATGATGTTTTGCCAGCGCCGGACCAGCTCGACCGGATCAAGGTTATTTTTATGGCCCAGCGTTGCCTTGCGCCACGGGCGCAGGAGGCCTTGCTGGCCTGGGTGGAACGCGGTGGCACCCTGATCGGAATTTTGGGCTCCGGTCGGCTGAACGACCTGGCCCAACCGCAAGATCAAATGGTAAAGGCCTTTGGTTTAGACAAGCTGGTGGTGGAAGAACCGGGCTTTAAATCGCCGCGCGCTTCTGCGGGTAGCCGCCGTATTGTAGCCATGGGCAACCCTGAAACTGCCGGTCTGGTCGCTACTGCAATGGTCGCGTCCAAATCAGCCAGTGTGTTGTCAATGTTCGATGATGGCACGCCGGCGGTGGTTCAGCAGCTTCGCGGAAAAGGCCGGTTGATTTGCACCGCCTTCATGCCGGGCCACTCCTATCACAAAGATTGCGTTTTCGAGAATAATCTTCTGTTCCAACAGCTTAAGATCATTATCCTGAGCGTTTAATGGAAGGAAAAAAATAATAAAATATAGCAGCAAAAGAAATTGTAATCCTTTTGTATTTGAATATAAAAGCCGAAAATTTAAAGACATATAATAAATTTGTCAATAAAACTACTTAATGTTCTATTTGCAGTAAATTATGCGAATAGCACATCAAATATAAATTAAAACATCAAAAAAAAAGC
>JBAXJV010000118.1:0-7980 GCA_037137675.1 bacterium
GCCGCGGCAACTTGATTAACCTTGTCGTCGGTCAGTTTACGGTTTTTCTCAATAATCTGACCCTCGTGTTCCTGCAAGCCCTCTTTCAGCCCGGTCTGAAGCTGCTGCTGTTTGCGTGATAAATCCATCCGCACGTTTTGCAGATTCTCACTCCCAACCCAAATCAGCGCCGTTAAAATAATCAGCAGCAGCGCCGCAAACACGATCGCGGCGGCGGTCAGGCGACGTCGCGCCCGGCGCCGCTCATCTGCCAAAAACTTGCGGAATGTATTGAGCACCGGCAGTGAATCGCCGGAGGCGGACGGATCTCTTGCCAGCACGGGGAGCGCGCTGTTGCCGTTCACCTCATCATCATCGTCATCATCAGCAAACCGCGCGCCCTCTGGCAGCCGCGCCGCAGGCGGGATTTGTGACGCGCCATTTCCCATGCGGCTGGTCATGCGCGCCAGCGTTTCCGCCTGCAGTCGCAGAATCTCCGTCAGATTGCCGATTTCGCTGCGCTTTCCATCGTCGTTCCGTGTATCGCTCATCGTTAATCCGCCTATCGTTCGCGCCACCTACCGGCGCTTCTTAGTCTGGTGCATCTGTTCCCAAGCAGCCAGTTCCGACTGCAACCGCGCTTCCAAACCTGCCAGAACATCCCGCGGGGCCATCCGTGGAGGTTCACCGTCCAGCTCGGGCGCAGCTTCCGTCTGGCCATCAGCCGCGACTTCGTGAGATTCGTACTCGACCTCGATCACCCGTTCCGACGATGCAGATGGCGGGGCGGAGGGCTGCGCCTTACACTTGCGCTGCCACGCTGCTTCACGCTTTTCATGTTCACGCAACACGTCGGCGAGATGCTTTTCGCGCTGGATCAATTGGGCGCGCGTCACACTGACCTCATGCTGCGCCTGAACGGCGGTCGCCCGCAGCGACTCTTCCATCGCCTGCGTGGCCGCTTCGCGCGCCGTCGCGGCGTCACGCAGCTTCTGAATTTCATCCTGGCCTTGTTGCCTGTCCAGATCCAGCTCCGTTCGCAGTGCCTGAAGCTGCACCAGAGCCTCTGCGCGCTGCTTTTCTGCGGCAGATATCTGCTCGTTCTGTATCGCCAGCCGCGCTGTCAGGCTCTCCTGCTCGGCAGCACCAGCGGCTAAACGGGCGCACATTTCCTGCAATTCGTTGCGGGCCGCCGTCAGCTGCTCCTGACCGTCAGCCTGCGCCCGGGCAAGCGCCGCGGCGCCGGTTTGTTCAGATTGCTTTTGACAAGCACTCCAGGCAGCCCCGGCTACACTCAGCTGTTTGGTAACTCGCGCAACCTCATCAGCCAGGCAGCGCAGCTCTTCATCGTGGGTCCGCTTACGCGCCTGCTCCTCCGCCTGCAACCGGTCGCGTTCTTCTGTAGCCGCTTTAAGCGCAGCTAAATCACCCGTATTCGCCAGCCGCCCGACTTCACGCATGTGCGCGGCCAGCCGTTCCCGGAACTCCCGTGCTGTAGCAGGCCCGAGGGCTCCAGCATAGGGCCAACGTTCATTGCTGGGCCGATGGACCAGCCAGGCCTGAACGCCAGCCGGAATCTCCCGCGCGAGTTCATGCACAGCTAGAAAATGCAGCGGCCCGTATTGCGAACCGCTTTCCAGAACCAGGCTCCATTCCAGCCCCAGCAGCGCCACCGTTTCCGCCGCACGCCACGCCCGACCCTCACGCGACACCCGACAGCCCGGCGTCACCCGCGCATCCATCGCCCAGGTGCATAGCGTCAGCAGCGACACCGGACCATAGACAGCGCCTTCAGGCGTCTGCATGCGCCAGCATTGCGACACCGACGTCGCATCCGGCTGTGGACTATCATCCGTATCAATGTCCATCGCCGTTACGCTCCCATGAACGCGTCTTGCGCCGCTGTTTAAGGCAGGCTGCCGCGAGAGCCACAACGCGCACGTTGCCATCGCCCAGCAGTTGGCGCAGGCCATCAAGTAATTCCCGACACGGCGTTACCCGGAACTCACCGCCTACCCGCACCGAAACTTTTTCGTCGTTCGGAAATTCCAGACACACGACCAGGGGGGTGTGTCCCAAATACGTCTGAACCAGATCCCGCACCGCCGTTAATTTGCGCTCGTCGTAGCTGCCAGCCAGCACATGCAAATTGATCTGCTCCGTAAAAAGACGCGGCGCGTCTTCGAGCAGGTGGATTTCCTGTGCTATCAGCGTCGTAGAAGCGTCCGGCTCGCTGTCGTCGCGGCGCACCTCGCCGCACACCAGCAGCGCCTGATCCTGCGTAAGAAGCGCGGCGTACTCGCGATAGCAATCCGGAAAAACCACGACTTCCACGCGACCGTTAAGGTCCTCCAACTGCAACACGGCCATGGTTTCTTTGCGCTTATTGACCTTGATGTCACGCACCGCCACCAGACCGCCCACGCGGGTGATCGCGCCAGGTTTTACATTGCTCAAGCCCGCTACGCTGGAAAGCGGATAGCGTTCCAGAATCCAAAGGCTCTGGCTCAAAGGATGACCGGTCATGAAAAGGCCGAGCAATTCCCGTTCACCAGCCAGGCGTTCGCTTTCTTTCAACGCCGGTGCCGGCGGCAGCGCGTCATCGCTCAGCGCTTTCGACCCCGCCGCATCAGGCAGCATGTCGAACAAGCTGGCCTGCCCGGACTGCCGGTCGCGCGCCGCCGAGGCCGCCCGGTTCATGGCAAATTCGACCCCGGCTAACAATCGGCCGCGCTCACCGCCCAGAGCGTCGAAAGCCCCGCAACGGATCATGCTTTCGATAGTTTTGCGGTTGACCAGACTGCCCGGCAAGCGGGCGCAAAAGTCCAACAGCCCGCAGTACGGGCCATGGCGCTGCCTTTCGGCGACAATTTCCTGTGCCGCGCCCTCACCAACGTTCTTGATCCCGGCAAGCCCGAAGCGAATGCTCCCCGTCCCCGGCAGAAAGCGAACGTTGCTCTCGTTGACATGCGGAGGCAGCACCTGCTGCCCCATCGTGCGGGCCTCATTGGCAAACACCGGCAATTTATCCGCATTGCCCATTTCATTCGAGAGTATCGCAGCCATAAACTCGGCCGGATAGTGCGCTTTCAGATAAGCGGTCTGGAAGGATACAATTCCGTATGCCGCACTGTGCGATTTATTGAATCCGTAGCCTGCAAAAGTAGCGATGTTGTCGAATATGGCCGAGGCCTGCTCGGCCGGAATACCGTTCTTGTCAGCACAGCCCTTGATGAAGGTCTTGCGCTGGGCCTCCATCTCGGAGGCCTTCTTTTTCGACATTGCACGGCGCAGCACATCGCCCTGGCCGAGCGAATAGCCCGCCAGCACATTAGCCACCTTCTGGACCTGCTCCTGATAGATCATCACCCCGTAGGTCTCGGCCACCACCGGCTCCAGCAGCGGGTGGTCGTAAGTGATCGGAGCTTTCCCCGTCTTGCGGTCCACGTAAGGCTCGAGCATGTTCATCGGGCCGGGCCGGTAGAGCGCAATCATGGCAATCAGATCCTCAATGCGGTCCACGCCGACCCGCCGCACCAAATCACGCATCCCGCCGGATTCAAGCTGGAACACTCCCACGGTGTCACCACGCTTGAGTAATTCGTAGGTCTCATGGTCATCCAGCGGAAAAGCATCAATATCAATGGTCTCCCCGCGCACCTGCTTGACCAGATCAACCGCCTCCTGAATCACGGTCAGCGTCTTGAGCCCGAGAAAATCCATCTTAAGCAGGCCGATCTCGCCGATCGGCTCCATGGTGTACTGCGTCATGACCTGCTTGTCTTTGTCCAGGGTCAGCGGCACGATCTCGATCAGCGGACGCTCGCCGATGACCACGCCGGCGGCGTGGGTGCCGGCGTTGCGATAGAGCCCCTCGATCACGAACGCCGCATCGAGGATTCGCTTGCAGTTGGGGTTGGTCTCATATTCCTTTTTAAAATCAGGACGGTTGTCGAGCGCTGTACGCAAGGTGATTTTGGGATCATCCGGCACCATCTTGGCCCAGCGATCGCATTCGCCAAGCGGAATTTCGAGCGCACGCCCGACATCGCGGATCACCGTCTTGGCGCCCAGCGATCCAAAGGTGATGATCTGCGCCGTATTCTCGCGGCCGTACTTGTTCTTAACGTATTCGATCACCTCGCCGCGGCGCGTCTGGCAAAAATCAATATCAAAGTCCGGCGGCGATTTACGCTCCGGGTTGAGGAACCGCTCAAAAAGCAGGCCGTAGCGCAACGGGTCGAGGCCAGTGATGCCAAGCAGATACGCCACCAGGCTGCCAGCGCCCGATCCACGGCCAGGCCCGACCGGAATGCGGTGGGTCTTGGCATAGTGCACGAAATCCCAAACCACCAGGAAGTAATTGATAAAGCCGGTTTTTTCAATCACCTGCATTTCGTGCGCCATGCGCGCGATCACTTCGCGGTCATGGTCGTTGCGCGGGTGGGCGTGGTCGGCAATCCCGTAGCGCTGATTCAACCCCACGTCGCACAGGTGCAGCAGGTAAGTCTTCTGGTTATATCCATCCGGCACAGCGAAAACAGGGAAGTGCGGTTCACCGAGCTTGATTTCCACATTACAGCGCTCGGCAATGGCCAGCGTATTAGCGATCGCCGAAGGCAGCTCGCGAAAACGTGCGGCCATCTCGTCGCCGCTTTTCAGGTAAAACTCGTTGGACGCATAACGCATGTGCTTGGGGTCGCTAAGCGGCGTTGCTGTCTGTATGCAAAGCAGCACCTCATGCGCCGCAGCGTGCTCACGCTTAAGGTAGTGGGCATCGTTGGTCGCCACCAAGCCAAGCTTAAGCGCCTTGGACAAAGCGACGAGGCCTCGATTCACAGCCTGCTGTTCGGGAATTCCGTGATCCATTACCTCGAGGAAGAAATTATCCCTGCCTAGAATATCGGCGTATTGCCCGGCCACCCGCTGTCCACCGGCCATATCGCCCTCCGCCAGACGCTCCGAAACTTCGCCCTTGAGGCAGGCCGAGAGCCCGATCAGCCCCTCGTGATGCTGCGCCAGCAGTTCCTTGTCGATCCGCGGCTTGTAGTAAAAACCTTCCAGATGCGCCAGACTTACCAGTCGCATCAGATTCTGGTAGCCGGCGGAGTTAGTGGCCAGCAGCACGAGATGGTGGTTGGGCTGTTTTGAACCTTCGCCGCGCCGCTCAAAGCGGCTGTTATGGGCCACGTAGACTTCGCAGCCCAAAATCGGCTTGACGCCCTTAGCGCGCGCCGCCTGAAAAAAAGGCACCATGCCGTACATGACGCCGTGATCAGTGATGGCAACCGACGCCATTTCCTGCTCCACAACGGAGCCAATCAAATCTTTCACCCGGCAGGCGCCGTCGAGCAGACTGTATTCGGTGTGAACGTGCAAATGAACAAAAGGCGTCATGATTTCCAACCCCGCGCGCGCTCCGGATGGACGGTCAGTTTGCCAGCGCCATCGCCACTTCAGGGCAAGTGAATGGCGAATCATATTTGGCGCAGTTAATACAACCCATGTAGAGCTTGTGCATAAGTGAGGCCTTGGGCACTTCCCTGAAGCCAAGCTTTCTAAAGAATTCCGGCGTAAAAGTCAGCACAATAATCTGCGCCGGCGCCAGCCTTTTTACATGCGCTATGGCGTCGCCAACCAGTCGCCGTCCAATTCCGCTCCGCAGATAGCCGGCACGCACGGCCAGCGATTTAATTTCCACCATGGGCTGCTGTACAGCACCGATTTCCGGCAGAATTCCCCACGAAACTGTTCCGAGTATTTTCCCGTCGCCCTCGCAAACCAGAAACCGGTCAATATTTTGCACAATATCGCAGACTGGCCGGGCGATCAGTTCCTGAGGGTGCTCCTTGATTAATCCAAAGATCGTCTCAACGTCGGCAAATCCCGCCGGCCGGATAATGAAGCTGTGTTTGTCATTCATAGCCGCGCAGTATACGCCATTAAAGCCCTTATCCACCACCCAAAAGCAACGGCATAAATACTTTCGTGGCGGGCCGCTGTTCCCGGGCCTGCAGACAGAACATCCGCGCCCATTGACAAGCCGCGCCAGCGAACCGCAGTATAGGCCCCTGCGTTCAATCAAACGCCCTGATCAAGGGGTTGGAAAATAAATGAACAATAATCGCATACAGTTATCCGTGATAATCCCCTGCTACAACGAACTCGGCACCATCGGGCAACTTCTGGAAGCTGTGCGCCGCAGTCCAGGGCCGGAGCGGGAAATAGTGGTTGTGGATGACTGTTCAACCGACGGCACACGCGGCTTGCTGGAGGGGCCGTTGCGCTCCATGGTGGACCAGCTGGTGCTCCACAACGTCAACCAGGGCAAGGGCGCGGCGCTACGTTCAGGGTTCGCCGCAGCCCGGGGCGAGTTTGTGCTGATTCAGGACGCCGATCTGGAGTATGACCCGCAGGAATATCCGATTTTGCTTGAGCCTCTGCTGAACGGCAAGGCCGACGTGGTCTTCGGGTCGCGTTTCCGTGGCGGACGAGCCTGTCGGGTGGTGTTTTATTGGCACTACGTAGCCAATGCCGGCTTAACCATGTTTTCCAACATTTTCACCAATCTCAATTTAAGCGACATGGAAACCGGCTTCAAGGTATTCCGTCGCGAAGTGCTTGAAAAAATCCGCATCGAAGAGCACCGCTTCGGCTTTGAACCGGAGATTACCGCCAAGGTCGCAGCGCTCGGCTGCCGCATTTACGAGGTCGGCATCTCCTATAGCGGACGCACGTACGAACAGGGTAAAAAAATCGGTTTCAAGGATGCGCTGCGGGCGCTCTGGGTGATTCTCAAATACGGAGTTTTACAACGTCCTCGCCGCGAAAGCGCCGCTCAGTGGCTGCCATCCGGCACCACCACCAGTACTGCCAGCTGAACCGGCGGCGCGGTCATTTATCCGGGTTTGCAAGGAACAGGTTGGCCTTCAGCAATAAATCCTGACTGTATCCCGAACAGGCTATCCGGTTGCACACCAGCGATCCTTCTGCTTCCGTTCCGATAAAACGTGCCAAAACATATAAATCGCCGCTGTCCCCGGTCTTGAAAGAAAAAGTCTCACGAATCGCGCTCCCTGCGGGATATTGTTTTACAATCAGGGTGTTCGCTCCCTCCCGGATCAGAAATTCCATCGCGGAGGATCCGCTTAATCGGGCGTCCAGGAAAAGCGCTCTGAGCCCTTTTCCCGTCCGGAAGGGCGGGACTAAAGTGGCCCAGCGATAGTTGCGACCATCCCAATCGTTGACGGAAATGTGTGGAATGGAAATCCAGCCATCCTTCTCCAGCGCCCCTAAATCGCGGGTCGTAAATCTTGTTGTTTCGTTCGTCCCGGCGTTTGAGAACATATCAAAGTACTTCAGCAAAGGCTGTGCCCGCTGCGTATCGCCCATTACAATCAAACACATTCGCGAGAAAACATTCCGGTCCAGACTGAACTCCGATTGAAGTGGATTGCAGTGACTCCGCACACCGTCGTCCATCCGCCTTCCCTGAAAGACTAACCCGGCGATCAACACCACGATGGCGCTCCACTGCGCGACACGCGGCATGTGCCGCCAGAACACCAGCACCATTACAACAGCGTATAAAAGCCCCGCAGGCAGCAGGTTGACGGCTCCATCAGGGGCATAAACAAAGCGCGCAAGGTTCGTGAATAGAGGGTGCACCAACTCGACTAAATAGGGGTCGGCAAAGGAATTTCCCAGCCTTTTGAGCACCAGCAGTTCGGTCGCAAAAAGCGCAACAGGCATCAGGCCCAAATAAAGCGCCAGAGCGCGAAAGCCCGCATTGGAATCGGACAATACCCTGGCAAGACAAGCCATCAGGATCGGCGAGATTACGACCAGAAAACGACCGGACAAACACGAGCCACCCGTAAACCATGCAGTGGCGCATGAGGTCAACCATACGCTCAGGAAGAAAATAATCGCGTAGATACCAACCGCCCTTGTGCCGCGCTTCACAATCATGAAAAAGCATGCAGCCAGTCCACAGGCAAA
>JBAXJV010000119.1:0-7966 GCA_037137675.1 bacterium
CGCGCGTGATGCAGAGGAGGCGGTTGACGGCATGGTTTTCTCGTTTTCAGATGTCACCGCCCGCCGCATTGCCGAGCAGCAACTGGAACGCTACGCCAGCGAACTTCGCGACCGCAACACGCAGATGGAAGCCGACCTCACGATGGCCCGCGAAGTGCAAATGGGGCTGCTTCCCAACCACCTCCCGACGCTGCCGGCTGCAGCGCCTCCAGAGCAGGCTGCGTTGCGCTGCGCACGTTTCTACCAGCCCAGCACCACCGTGGGCGGAGATTTCTTTCACGTTCAGGCGCTGAGCGAACGGGCGGTCGGAGTATTTGTCTGCGACGTGATGGGGCACGGCATGCGCGCCGCCCTGGTAACTGCGATTGTCCGCGGGCTATTGGAGGAAAGCCGCGCCCTGTCGCAAGATCCCGGCGCGCTAATCACCAGACTAAATCAGGCGCTGGTCGCTATTTTGCGCCCTTCCGGCGAGTTTCTCTTCGTTTCAGCCGTGTATGCGATTGTGGATCTGGAGCAGGCCACCGTGCGCATGGCGCTGGCCGGCCACCCCGCTCCGTTGCGCATACATGCCTCGCTCACTGCGCCGGAAATTCTCTTCGATCGTGCTGCACGAGGACCGGCTTTGGGCGTACGCGAAACCCACTCCTTCGCCACCACAACGCATCCCATTCAGGCCGGCGACCGGTTATTGTTCTATACCGACGGACTGATCGAAGCTGAAAACTCCGCGCGCGAAGAATGGGGCGTGGAACGACTGCGCGCCAGCCTGCAGACGCACGCCGCTCAGCCTCTCGAGGCCTGGATCAGCACGGTCGTAGCCGAAGCCGCAAGCTTTGGCGATGGCCGTCCATTCGAGGACGACGTCTGTGTGGTCGGCGTCGAAATTGTGCGCTTGTCGTAATCGGGCTACGCGAAGTTACCGTGCAGGCTTACTCGCGGTCTTGGCGGAGGGCGGGGAATTCGTCACGGCGGGTTTGATCAACTCCGGTTCGGTAGGCAGCTGGACTGTGTTGGTAGCCGGCTGAACTGCGTTAGTGGGTGCTGCATTGGTGTAGCCGGAAGCGAGCTTGCTGCCCGACCAACCGGCGCGCCACATGTTATCCAGACTCATTACGTCGCGCTTGCTTTTGGCATCCGCCATGATCTCTTCGGTGGTGTTCAACACATGCGGCGTAAGAAAAACTATCACCTCGGCGCGTTCTTTGGAGTCCTTATCAAACCGGAACAAACGGCCAAGCAGCGGGATTTTGCTGATGAACGGAATTCCGTTTTGCGTGCTGCTGGCTCTGTTTTCGACCAGGCCGCCAAGCACAATTGTCTCGCCGCTCTGAACAGCGATCTTGGCATCGAGCTGTCGTGACCCGATGATCGGCCAGGTGGTGGTTTGACCACTTGCGTCGGTAATAGCCTGACCTTCAGGCAGCACCTGATCAATGGTCTGCTGAATGTCCATTGCAACATATTTTTTCTGATTAATGTGCGGCTTAACTTTGAGTTTGATGCCCACGCGCTTGGACTCGACATCAGGCACATAGGTGATCACGTTGCCGGCATTGACCGGCGACGAACCTTTGTAGAAATAGCGTTCGGTGGCGACATCGATCGTGGCTTCCTCATTATCCATGGTCATTATGACCGGCGAAGCCAGCACGCGACTGCGGGTGTCAGCAGATACCATTTTGACCACGGCGTCGAGGTTGAGGCCGAAGTATGACATGTAGTATGTGAGCCCCGAACCGGGGGCGATGGACCCGATGGGATTTAAGCTGGTGGGGTCCTTATATTGGTTCTTCCCTGCGCCACCAGCTCCGGCAAAACCTAATATCGCCTTGCGTGATCCAGATGCCGTTTTGTTATAAGCAATCATCGAGCGCTGCAACCAGTCTACGCCGGTTTCAATGTCCTTGGTGAGGCTGACCTCAACAATCACCGCCTCGACCATGACCTGTGAAATTTGAATGTCCATGTCCTTGATCAGGTCCAGAATGGTGGCCAGATCAGAGCGCGGCGCCATAATGATCAGCCCGTTCGAACGTTTGTCCGGGAGAATGCGGATGTTCTGGGCGGAGAGCTGCCCGATCTTCGTTTTGGAAGCATCTGAGCCTGCGGCGTTCTGCTGGGCGGTGTTTTGCTGGGCAAAACTATCCAGCGATGAGCTGCGGGTGGGCGCCGCGTCGCTGAAACGTCCGCTACCGCTGTTCCCGGCGACGCTGCCGCTGCCAGCAATCCCCGTTTTAATATCGCTACTACTGCCACTGCTGGTATTGGCAATGGGCGCCATGCGCGACGAAGTGTTCGCGAGCAGTTCCTTAGGCGTCTGGGCGCCGATCAGATTATTCAGAATGGTGACGACAGACTCAACATCGGCATATTCCAGACGGATCACTTTGACGATGAAGTCCGGCTGGGTGGGAATATCCAGCGCAGCCACGATTTTTTCGAAAAACGGCATGTTTTCGGGACGGGTGAGAATGATCAGCACGCTTGTACGATCATCGGCGACAATTTTGACGTTGCCGCGGATCAGGCGCCCCTCCTCGGTAGTTTCATCGCCGATGGCGTCCGGCTGGGTGGTGGCAGCGCGCGGCTGCAACGCTTGCGGAGCGCGGATCACGCCGGGGATCCGGCTGACTGTGACTGGCGTCTCCACTCCCGGCGGTCCGGACGTGCGTGCGCGCGGCACGGTAGCGGCGCTTTTGGCTTTGTCATCCGCCAGAATCTCCTCGATCTTGCCTTTGACTTCGGAAGACTTGGCGAAACGGATCGGAAGAATTTGCAGCTTCTCGCGGGCTTCAATCGGCTGGTCAATCTGCGCCAGCACCTCGCGGATGCGGTTGATATTAATCGCGGAGTCGGCGATCAGCAGGCTGTTGATGCGATCCAGCACAACAATTTTTCCGTAGGTGTGAATCAGGCCGGCGGCGACCTTTTGGGCGTCGGCAAATTCGATAAAGCGCAACGTGATGATCTCGCTGATAATCTGGTCGGTTTCGGGATGGACGACCCGCTCCCACGTATTGCTCTCGATACGCAGCCCCTCCTGCTGCATGTTCGCAATGGGCACAACCTTGGTGAACCGCGTGCCGATGTCCACCAGCCCCACGTTGTTCATGGCGAGAACCGTACGAATAGCCTGCAGGCACTCCTCCACGGTCAACCGTGACTGGCTGCGCAGGGTGATGGTCGCCGTGACGCTCGGCGCTTCAAGCAGGGTCCGTCCGGTGAGGTCGCCGTAAAACTGGAGCAACTGCGAGGCTGGCGCCTGATTAAACTTGAGCGCAATTAATTTCTGGCCGTTGGTATCGGTGGATGTCTGCATCGGGGCTACGCTGGCCTGGCTGCCATCGTCTGCCACGGATAAACCAGGCAAAGCCGGCGGCAATGGAATTTGCGCGCAGGCCCCTGCAGCTAAACTCAGCGCCAGCGCGGCCATACCGCACTGGATTCCTGTCCGGTGTTTATGCTTCGTCAATGCGACTCTCCCTTGCTGCTTGGCGTACTGGCGGCGCTGATTCCGGCGTTGGTGGCGCCAGGCACGGGCTGCCGCGTGTACGAGCAATACACGGTCAATGTGCCGCGCAACGGCTTTTTGTCTGTTGGCGACACGGTCAGTTGGCTCACATCCAAAATAGCATCGTCCTGCTGGAGGTCAAAGAGGAAATGAACCAGCGCGTCCAGTGAGCCCTCCCACCGGCAGGAGGCGGAAAGTTCGTAAAGATCGCCTTGTCGTGACTCACGCTCGACGTCACGGCTGAGCAGCGACAACTGGCTGCCGCTGGCGAGCTTCTCCAGCCGGATCAACAAATCGGCCGTAACATCCTTGGCTGCCGGGTAGACGGGCAGACGGTTGCGAAGCTTCGCGAGCTTGTTGTCCCAGACGGACTGCTGTCCGACAAGCCGCTGGGTGAGCTCAAGGTGGTGGCGGACCTCGCCCTCCTTAGCGAGAGCGCCCTGCCAGGCCTTGACCTGACGCTGGGCCGCGATGTAGGTGATACCGCCCAGCAGAGCGGCGCCGGTGACCAGCAGCAGCATTTGTTCACGGTGGGAAAACTTCATTCTTTTTTCCCTCCCGGAAACGACGCGGTAATCTTGAACGATTCCCCCTTGGGCGTGTGGAAGGTGCGCGGCAATTCTACGCCTTGGAACATGCTTGAGGCATCCAGCTCTTTTTTGAAGTCGTACACCAGGCTGACGGCCTGTGCCTCTCCGTTCATTTCCACCTGCTTGCCCTTGCGGTAGGCAAAATTGCGCAGGTCAATACCGGGCGGCAGGGTGCGGCTAACCTCGCGCAGGACCTCAAGGCCGGAATGCGTGCGGTTCAAATATTGATCGAGCGTTTGAACCCGGTTGCGCGTGGCCTGCGTGGCTTGCGCAGCGGACTGCAGGCCGTCCAGCTGACTTTGCAGCCCCGCCGCGCGGCGCTGGATCCAAAGCGGCCCGCTGATCAGCACGGCAATCACCAGCACCCAGAACGTGGCAATCACGGCGCCGACGGCAACAACGTGGTGCTGGTGCAGCCGATCGCGTGCGGACGCGCGCCAGGCGGGCGGTGAAAGATCAAGCCGCGGCGGAGCGGGTTCGGCAGCACGCCGCGCGAGACTGACAGCCAGCGCGGGCAGCGTATCGAGTGATGCGCTATGCACCGGCGCGCCAAGGCGTTCTTGCAAACGCACCGCGAACGCTGCTGGAAGATCGGCCCCGACGTGCCAGAGGCGCACGTCGAGCGATTCCTGCGCCTCGCCAGCCAGCACGCCAGCCACGGTGAAGAGCGTCTCGCGGGCCATCTCACTGGCCGCCTCGTCCGGCGGCACATCGGCTGGATTTCCCAAACTCCGCACGGCCAGCGGCATGCCGTTACGCACGACTAGCAGGTCGCAGGCGGCGCGATCATAAAGCAGCAAGACCTGGCAGCCAAGATCGGGTATCTGGCCGGCCTCGCGCAGACCCTGCCACCATCCCAGCAGGTTAAGGTCCAGCCGCGCCAGCGTCCACCCCGCCGCCTGGCAAAGCCGGCGCCAATTCTCGGCGACGCTGGTCTGCAGCACGGCCACCAGCACCTGTTGACTGGACTCACCGGCGTGCAGGACTTCGGCGGCGGCGGCGGTGTCCTCAGCATTGAAAGGGGAAAACTTGTCTACCTGGAGCGCGATCATTTCGCTCAGCTCATCGCCCGACGCCAGCGGCAAATCAAGAATACGCAGCAGCACGGCATCTGACGGCAGGCCTAGCGAAAGCGGCACGCCCAACCGCGGGCCGTGCTCGCGCAGCGCCGCCCCCAGCACCCCGCCGGCAGCCGCAACAGCGGCGCGCAGGTCGGTCGCGTCCTCCGGTGGCGGCAGATCGAAGGCGCCGCCTTCCGGCACAGGCCCTGCGCCCGGCAGGGACCATTCCCAGGTCCATCCGCGCACGGCCATCGCTGCTATGCTGTTTCTTGCTGCCATTTGAAGAATCGCAAAAGTTAAGTAGTCGCAGAATTCATGGCAGGATACAAAATTACGGGCGAAATGTCATCCAAGTTCCCAGACATTACGGCCTGACAGCCTTGGGTGGCGGCACGATGCCCGGCATACTTTTTTCCTGACCTGCCATAACCACATGCGTGATCGTTTTCTCGACGCCATGCACCACGCCCCGGCTGGTTACGGTAAACACCGGCGAAACAGTGCTGATAAGCGCGTTGAGATGCTGGCGATCGTCGGGGCTGATTGATATCAATTCGCCGACCCGCGCAAAAACATCCGCCGCGCTTTTGAACTGGCTGTCTTCGCTGATCGTCCCGGCATCCGTTAAACCTTCACGGACTGTCATAATCCTGTCGGCCAGCGGTTCGGTAATGCCGGGCAGCGTCAGCAGCACGCGGCGCGAGGCAGCATTGATGTTGACCAGCCTGTCATCCGCAGCCCCCGCGCGCAGCAGGTCAGCGATGCCTGTCATGGGCGGCGCCTTATCGCCGCCTTCCGGATTGGGGCCGCCGTAGACGATTTCACGGGTAAAGCCGCGGATCAGGCGCAGCTCGTCCACCGTGTCCAGATTGGCGCTGTGCCCGTTGTGCCCGCGCGCCTTGTAGGGCGGCGTCAGGCGGGCGTAGTAGTCCTCGGTTTCGGCGCCGTCGAGCTGCGGCGTATCATCGCCATCCCGCCAGTCTTCGAAGCTGTCAATCAGCGTGCGCCAAAGCGCCTCGGGAACTCCGCCGACCGTCAGGACGCGCTCCCAGTCCTCGTCCGTAAGGGTGTTAACGTTGCGCAGTCCGGGTTCCGGGATAATGTCGAGCCGGATTTCACCCTCGCCAAGCTGAGCAACCCAGTTGCGGATTGCCAACCCCTGCTTCAGCCGCGCAGCAGCCTCGTACCATGGCTCAGACTTCTCGTCAGTGCTTACCCCGTGAATCTGCATGCTGCGATTGAGCAGCATCAGCGCCACCTCGTGGCCGCTACGGGCCAGATGCTCGGCCTTCATCTGTTTGCGGTAATAGGAAAGCACGCGCGCTTCGGTGTGCATCTCGAAAGCGAAGCTGCTGACGAGGATCGAGAGTAGCGCCAGCACCCACAGCACAATGATCAGCCCCGACCCGCGCCGCGCAATATTGAAACGTTCCGTGTTCATCGTTGGCTGCTCACCGGTACCCGTTCTGCTGGGCAATGGGGATTTGGACGCACCGCTGTATTTCGATCGGCGCTTCGCCTTCCTTGAGCGGTTGCAGGCGTAGCGTAACCTCGACAAAACGCGGCACGTGGTTGGTCATCGGCTCGTGCCCGATCTTCTGGTCCCATGAGTCCAGCCACTGAATACCGTCGGCGGTGGCATTGGTGGCGACGCGGCAGCTAAGGCCGACGATGCGGCGCGAGAGCACAATTGGCGGCAGGTCCTCGGGACGGAAATCGTCCGGCTGCAGATAATCGTCGCCCCAGGCCGTGTAGGCGACGCCGTCGCCGTCGTCGGAGCCGCCGTGCGTCATGAAAAGGCGCACGTGATGGTAAGTCTTGGCCATGCCGCTATCGTCGCCCACAAGGTCGGCGCCTTCCTTGACCCAGGTGAAGCCCTCGCCTTCGGTGTCAATGCGAAAGCCATCCGATGCTAGCCGGTAGCGGGCGTTTTGCAATCCTCCGACGATCTGCTCCATTACAAAATCGCCGTGGTGCAGGTCCTCGCTCAATTGCCCGCCACGCCGCCAGGCCTCCGTAACCGCGCTGAAAATCATGTAGGTGATCGTCGTAACAACCATCAAAATGGCGATGGCAATCAGCAGCTCCACCATCGTGAACCCGCGCCTGATGCTGAGCGTGCTCATGGCCCCGAGACCTCGTTGGTGAAATACAAAAACGACGTCGCCTGCTCGCCGCGCTTGCTTGAGCCGGTGCTGCGGTAGACGTGCGTGTTGACAATCAGCAGGTCCTTATATGTCTCGCTGCGCGCGATGCTACGGCTGGCTGTGAAGCCGTTGGGATACTCCAGATTATCCAGCGTGGCATTGAGAATCTGGTCCTGCCCATTTACCTTCACAGCAAGAATGGGGTGCTCAATATCTACGAGGTCCATAACATGGCGCGCCGCATAATAGTCCCGCGATGCGCGCACCACGGCCAGGCAGCGCGAGGTGGCCGTGAGCAGCACGGCTGAGCCGACGCTGAGAATCGCCACGGCAATCAGCACTTCGACCAGCGTCAGCCCGCGCCCGGCGCTCCTGCAGTCGACGCGGTAACGCGGCAGCAGAAACGGTTTGGCGGCCTCCTCATTGCAGCGCCGCGCCGTGAAGGGCCACGCCGTCGCCGGCGCGCCTGCAATTTTAACGCTCACGGCGTCTCCCGCTCCACAATGGGCGTGGAAAGAGCGTCCACCTTGATGCGCAAGCTGCGCTGCTCGTGGTCGCGCAGGAGCACTTCATAGGGCTCGCAGCGCCCGTTGGTTCGATACAGCACACGCACCCCGTCGCCGGGATTGGCAACTTCGCTTTTTTCAGCTTTTCGAA
>JBAXJV010000120.1:0-7943 GCA_037137675.1 bacterium
GGCGCTTTGACTTTCGGGGAAGGCTGGGGCTGCTGCCGGGCCGCGAGCGGAAGTGACGCAACCTCAATCGGGCGATGCGGCAGCATTTCGAGGGGCTCGGTCAGCGCGAGTTCCGGCGGAGAAATTGCCGGCGTCTTCAGCTCCACGCGCCCTGCGGTCCGCGTATTGGCTTCCAGGTTTGGGCTTTGAGTTTTGACAGCTTCCGTTTTGACCGGTTCGCGCCTGGTGACCCGCTGAGGATCCAGCCGGGCGTGCGTGTCCGCAGCATCGGTCTTCAGCGGTTCACTGCGCAGGCTGTGACTTACGCGGGATTCCCGTAGCGATGCTGCCCCCACGACTTCAATCCGCTGGGCGCCGGGCCTCGGCGTGGCGCGCGGCTCCGCTTTGCCGGACGGCAAGCGCATGAAGCTGAACAGGGAAAGTGAAAGCAGATGCAGAAGAATGCTGAGAGCCAGGCAGATGCTCAAAAGCTGCGGCCGGTGCCTGCGCTTAAGCAAGGCGGCCAGCAGCAGCGCGGCAATCGTCAGGGCCAGAAATATCTTGAGCACGGGGTGTCTGTTTCCTTACGTGTCGAGCTTGCGGGTCGTAAGGTATGTGTGCTCGACTCCGTGCTTTTCACACAGGTCCAGAATGTTGACAGCAAACTGCAGGATGGTCTCCCGGTCGCCACGGATCACTACAGACTGATGCGGGTCGTTTTTTACGGCCGCGCCAAGCATTTTGTCGATCTCCTCCAGTGTGCGCTGATTGCCGGCGATCATGAAGTTTCCAGCGCTTGTAACGTTGACCACGATTTCCCTTGGGATTTCCGTGATCGGACGCGCATCGCGACTGGATGGCGGGCGGACGCTGACATCGCGCTCGATGTCGGCAAACTTGGTTGCCATCATGAAGAAAATCAGCAGGAACATCATCGTGTCAATCATCGGAATCACATTGACTCCGAAGAATTCCTGGGTTGGCCGCTTGATGTTCATCGTGGCCCGCCGGGCTTGACTTCGGTTAAGAGGTTTTCCAGCAGGTCCACGGCCACATCGTCAATCGTGCCCACGAGCTTGTCCACGCGTTCCTGATAATAAAAGTAGAGCGCCATGGATGCGATGGCAATCGAGAGTCCTACGGCGGTCGCCACGAGCGCCTCGTAAATGCCGGCCGCCAGCAGCTCCGTCCGGCCCAGCGCTTCCGAGTTCGACGCCACCGTCATAAAAGAGCGCATCAGCCCGGTCACCGTGCCCAGCAAGCCAAGCAACGGCGCAATGCTGGCAACGCTGGACAGCACCTTGTTGTTGCGCTGCATCCGGGCGGCCTCTCTAGCGCCGGCATCTTCGATGGCTTTTTCCAGTTCGAGCACCGGCCGGTCCAGTCGCCGGTAGCCCGCCCGGACAATTCTGCCCATGGGGCTCTCGTCAGCCTGAATTTCCTCCAGCAATTTCTGGCGGACAGCAGGATCGCTGGAAGCCGAGGCGGTCTTGATGCGCTGCATGATTCTCAGTGGGATCACTTTACGGTGTCGCAGAGTGATAGCCCGCTCAATTCCGAACGCCACCATCAAGATGCTGCAAACATACAGCGGGTACATCACAATGCCGCCACGTTGCAGGAGTTCCAGAAGGGTGTGCCCGCTCCTGGCTTCGGCCGGTTGCTGCAAGGCCGGCCGGTTTGCCGGTGGCGGCCTGCCCGCCGGACTTTGCGCAACACACAACGCGCTCAGTGAGAGAGCCGCTACCACCACACCGCCCCATATTAACCATCGCTTGATCATGATGCTCTCCTGATTTGCTATTTGAGTCTGCCTGCCGCCAGCTCGGCCCACTTTGTATCCTTGAAGTTTTCTGCAACATCCCGGTATGAGTTGAGGGCTTCGGGCTTGTTCCCGAGCGCTTCATAGCACTTGCCGTTTTCAAATAGCGCCGCTGCAACCCATTCCCGAGCCTCCGGGTAGAGCGCCTGCACGCGAAGATAGGCGAGCGCCGCAGCCTTGAGATCCCCGCGCGCCTGAAGCACCTGACCGGAGTAGAATTGCGCCTGCGCGGCCAGTCCGGAGCGTGTCAGCGCGGGCACCTTTCCGAAGCTTGCCAGAGCCGCGTCGTATTCCTTGAGGTCGTAGTGGGCGCGGCCGGCCAGAAAATTGGCTTGCGCCGCCGCCGCATGCTTTTCGTTTTTTGCAAGCCATGCATCAAGGAGCTTCGCGGATTCCGCAGGCTGGCCCGCTGCCAGCCTGGCTTCGCCAAGGCCGAGGGCCGCTTCCGGCAGGTATTTGAAGCTCTGGTACTTGGAGTTCCCTGTCAGCGTCTCAAAACGTTTGCCCGCCAGCTCCGTGTTGCCGGCCTTGGCGTAAGACTGGCCGGCCTGAAACAGCGCATCCGGAACCAGTTCGCTGTCGCTGAACTCCTGACAAAGCTTATCAAACTCGGCGGCCGCTTCCGGATACTTACGCGTCAGCCAGTAACACCATCCGATGCGATAGCTGGACTTGTCGCCAAGGCGTTTGTCCTTTGACATGCCAAGCACCTTCGCGTACAGCTCGCGGGCGGCATCCAACCGTTGCGCAGCCTCGTTTGCCGATTCAGGTGTGGCGGGCTCCTTGTATTTCCCCTCGGCTAGATAGAAGGTCGCGTCAACTGCCAGCGGATCGTCCGGGAACTTGTCAGCCAGAGTTCGAAAAGCCGCCAGCGATTCCGGCTCTTTTCCGGCTTCACGCCAGGACCAGCCCATTTCATAGAAAATCCGGGCCTGATCTTTGTCTGAAGCATAGCCTGTAATCACCGACTGGAAGAGTGTGGCGGCTTCAACCCACTGCTTGCGCTCCTGCAGGCATGTGCCGGTCATTGACAGGGCGGACCGCGCCAGCTCGTGCTTCGGTGCTGCACTCAGCAGCGCGCGGAAGGCGGCCTCCGCTTCAACCCACTTCGCCTGTTTCATCAGGCTGGTGCCCTTCCGGTAGAGTGCCTGAGGGAGCAGTTCGGCGTTTTTGCCGGACTCGGCGACCTGCCCGAAACTCTCAGCTGCCGCCGCCCATTCGCCTGCGTCGTAGTGGCACAAGGCAATGCCAAACACGGCGTAGGGGGTCAATTCATCGGCTGGCTGGCGATCGGCCACCTTCCGGTAATTTTCAATAGCCTTATTGTACTGCTTAAGATCGTAGCAGCATTCGGCCATCTGGTACTGGGCCTGTGGCAGCAGATCGCTCTTCGGGTACTCGCGGAGCAAGCGCGCAAAGTCCTCCATCGCCTCTTTGGTCTGGTTCTGCTTGGCCCTGGCCACGGCCAGCTTGAGCAGCGCATCATCGCCAAAGCGGGCGCAGTCGCCTGCTTGCAGATAAGCGGTGAAGCCCTGCGTCGCCTCTATATATTGCTTTTGTTCAAAATGGCAGACGCCCTTCAGGTACTCCACTTCGCCCGCCACAGTCTTGCCCGCCGCCGCGCTGTCAACCTTGGCGAGCTCCTCCAGCGCGCGATCGTAACGCCTGGCGTACCGTTGAATCCAACCAAGGCGAAAATGCGCCCGTGCCGCCAGGTCCGGCGGAGCGTCTTTACGCTCCAAAAATTCCTTGTACTGATCCGACGCCGGATTGTACTCCTTCTGAAGGAAGCGGTTTTCAGCGCTCAGAAACAGAACCTGCGGAGTCAGGTCGCTACGGGTCTGGCTCTTCAGAAACTCTGCGCAGAGTTCGTCGGAAGTCGTATATTTCTCAGCCCTGTGAAGCGCCACGGCAGCTGAATAGAGGGCCCGCGGAACCTGCCCAGCCTGACCGCCACCCCTGGCGTAGTCGCGAAAGGCCTGGGCGGCGGCCTCGTGTTTGTTCTGCGCCATGCGCGCATCCGCCAGACCGAGCTGCATGTCGCCAAGCAGTGCGGATTTCGGAAATGCCTGCATGGCCTCTGTAAAGCCCTGCTCAGCATCAGCGGCCCGACCCGCCTTCAAAAGGCTCATGCCGGCCCAAAATGCAGCTTCGTCGGCCATTTCTTTTTTCGCATCCGCCATCGCCTTGAGCCGTTCCATAGCCCCGGCATAATCGCCTGCGTCAAACAGCAGTGTTCCGGAATATAAACGGGCTTTAGGATATTTTGCACTGCCCGGAAAGCGCTGGGCCATCTCCGCAAAAGCTGCCGCCGCATCTTTGAGCTTGCCCGCCTTGTGCAGCGCCAGACCGCGCTCGAACGCGGCGGCTTCGGCAAACTCGCTCTTGCCTGCGGCCACCGGCGCGTAGGCGGTGGCGGCCTCAACAAAGCTCTCCTGGCGGTAGAGGGACTGGGCCTGACGGAATTTCGACTCATCCTTCAGCTTGCTTTCAGGATAACTCTCCAAAAAGGATTGGAACGATTTCCGGGCCGCCGCAAATTGCTCCTGATTGAACTGTGCCAGCGCCGCATAGAAACTGCTGCGCTCCACCAAGTCAAGAAACGCGCCGCCAGCTTTGATGCCTGCTTTGTCCAGTTTGGCCAGCATTTCAACCGTGGCAGGCACTCTTGCTGCAGGCGTGCCGGCGGCCGTGTATTTATTTAGAAATATCTGCAGCAGCGGTTCCGCCTGTTTGGGTTTGTTCAGGCTGATATAACAGGCGCCTTCGCGGGCCAGCGCCCAGTCCGCCAGGTAGTGCTCCGGATAACGCGCGCGCAATTCCGCAAACAGCGCCTGCGCTTCGGCGTACTGGTTCAGCCCAATGCGCGCCTGACCAAGCTGGAACAACACCTCAGGCAGCTGGGCGAATTTGGGATACTGGCCGCGCACGGCTTCATACTGCTCCGCCGCCAGCTGGAATGAGTCCTGATGGAAGAGCGACTGCGCCATACCGAAGCGCGCCTCGGGGGCCTTGGAATGGTCGGCGTAATTCTTCAGAAATGTCTGGTACGACTCCGTGGCCATCGCGTACTTGCCGCTGTTGTAGAGCCAGGCTGCAAAGTTGTAGTCATCAATAGCCTTGGCATCTTCTGCGGCAAGCAGCCGTGCCGGCACGAGCAGTGCGCTGAGTAACCCCGTCAAAAGAACAGTTCTGACCAGGCAGTTAAACTTCATAAATCATATCCTCCGGTTGTCCATCCCTTGAGCAAGTCCGCATGTGCCACACGTACAATATGCCAACCATATAAACAAAAACCTCGACTATAGTCAGAATACGCCGTGATACAAGAACGATTCCTTTAGCAGAAATCAGGATGAAATCAGCCTGAAATCAAACTTCCCCGTGGGGTAAGCGTCAGTTTATGCTTAAACCCTTACTTTCGGCAGCGAAAAACCCGCGAAAACCCTGCGAAAAACCTTGCATTGACAGAATGCGACAGATATATTGAATACATAGTTGAATTAATGACGTGGAGGTTTGAAATGCGAGCCAAAATTTGGTCCCTGCTTTTTCTGGTCGGTTTGAGCGCTGGCGCGCAGGCGGCAACTAATTTCTGGGATGCAGCCACCAACGCCGGCTATCAACACGGTGATGGCAACTGGAGCACCAATGCGGCGGATACCAATTGGACCTCAGCCGGCATTGCGCCGCGGACTACCTGGACCAATGGCGATAGCGCCAACTTTAATTCTACCCTCGCCGGATCGTCATGCGTAATGGTCAGCGGGGTGGTTACAGCTGGCGCGGTCAGCATTGTCGGTTCATATTACAGCCTGAATATCACTAACGGTGGCGTGATTTGCATTACCAACGGCATGTCGATTGGAACCATCGTGGCGAACAATCCCAACTCCAGCAATGTTGTGCGGGTCATCGGCGGGGCAGGCGTCACATCGGTTTGGAACAATGGCATGACCAGTTTTGCACTGAGTGGTCGTCCTAGCAAAGGCAACACTTTCATTGTAGATGGTGCCGGGGTGGCAGGCAGTGCAGTGGCGACGAATATGGGTGATCTATCGGTCGGCATCTCTGATAATACCGACGTATCGGTGATTGTGACCAACAAAGGGGAATTACACGTGCGCGGCGTGATCAGGCTGGGAGGAGGTCGAGCTGAAACGAATATTTCGCTGACCATTGCCATGGGTGGAATTCTACGGACAACCAACAATACCAGCCTGGGATGGAAACCATCGAATGGCCCGGGGCTTGACGTCGTTACAAATACGTTAATTGTTCGAGATGCGGGATCGCTGTTTGATGGTGGTGGCGCGCGCCTTACGCTTGCGGATTTCTCTGGCGGGGGGTTGCTTATCAGTCATTGGAATACTCGCATGATCCTCGATGGCGGTATGATCACCAACGTCTCTTTCGGTTGCGGGGTGGACAATTCCGTGGGCCAATATTTCAGACAAAATGAATTTTCTAGTTTCATTTTAGTGACCAATGGGGGCCGAATGTATTGCGGTGCGGCGTACAGCACTTTGTTCCATATGGTCGGGCCATTAAATTATGTGCGTAATAACAATGATCTAGTCACCGGCATGAACACGCTTTGGAACAATGGAGGCAAAGCGTTGTGGTATACCTTCAATAGTCGCGTTGAATTAGCGTGTTCGGACAATGCTATGACTCTGGATGATGGCGCCCTGATGACGAATGTGGGAGCTTTCAGCTTTGCGTCCGGCGGGACGGTCAATAATCAGTTTGTCATCACCAATGGCGCAAGGTTGTTTTCCACCAACGGCTTAATCGGTGCTGTAGCGCCCGCGACTAGCAATAAATTTGTTGTGACCGGCAGCCGGTCGGGCACCAACTCGCTCTGGGATCTCGGCGGTGGGTCTTTGCAGATCGGTGCCGCCGCCAGCGTCAATAATTCTCTTACCATTGACCAGGGCGGGCGGGTGGATAATGTCGGCACGTTGACCATCTACGGAACCAATTACGTCTACCTGTTGGGCGGTGCGTTGGCTTCGTCTAATATGATCCAGACTAACGGGTTGCTGTTTACGGTTGGCGACGGCTTTCAAGTGGCAACGCTGAAGTTAATGGGTGGATTTGGAACTTTCACCAGCGGTCTTTTAGTGCAGTCGAACGCCACGCTGCTGGCAGGTGGCGCGATTACAGGTGGCGTCTATGGTGTTTCTGTCACAAACGGTGCCACTTTCTCGCCTGGCTCTTCCGGCGTCGGCGCGCTGACGATCGGCGGCAGTAATCTGACCTGGGGCGCTGGAGCAACCTATGTCTGCGAAATCGCCAACTTTGTCGGAGGCGCCGGGGTGGGCTATGACACAATCAATGTCAGCTCGCAGTTGGCGCTGGTAGCCGACGTCGGCAGCAGCAGTCTGGTAATCCGTATATCTTCAATGGGCGCGCTGGCGGCAAATTTTGTCACCAACGCCACCTACAATCTGCTGGTGGCTTCGAGCGCGTCACTTGCTGGATTTGATTCCACAAAGTTCACTGTCAATACGGACGATTTTCTGAACACAGTGGATGGCACATGGGGCGTGATGAGTCTGAACAACGGTCTGTACGTGACCTATAGTCCCTTGTCGGAGACCGGCCTGGCCTGCACCTGGGCCGCGCCGACGAACGGGAACTGGACGGTGGGCGTAAACTGGCTCGGCGGGACTCCGCCATCAGCGAGTAGTCCGGAGATGCAGCTGACCTTCGGCGGCAGCGCAAGCGAGTCAGCTTATTCGGCGACGAACGATAATGCCGGCAACTTCCAACTGAACCGGTTGGTTTTGAACAACGCTAACGCGGCGGTGACAAACCGGCTGGCTGGCAATCCGATGCAGTTCTGGAACGCGGACGCGGCGATCGAACAATCTGGTAGCGGGTCGTTCATTGTCAGTAATGTGCTGAACACAGTGACCGGTCTGGTGTTTCGCGGCACAGGCGCAGGCTCGCTGACGATTGCCTCAAACATTACCGTCGCAGGTTCCATGGTCGTGCAGGGAGCTGGCACGGTGTTTATGAACGGAAGTAACAGCTACCTTGGCCCGTTGCTTGTCAACGCACCCGGCGGCATCTTGCAGCTGAACAATCTCAACGCGCTCCCGACCAATTCGTTGGTCGTATCCAACGGAACCTT
>JBAXJV010000121.1:0-7918 GCA_037137675.1 bacterium
CTTCCGACTGCGCCTTTTTATCAGCCGCCATGCTGAAGCCCACCATGCCTGCGGACGCCGGAGAAGCCACGCCCTCCGCTAGAATTGTTGAGTCCAGGCCACCCACGGCCCTGCTGGGGGACTCGGACTTATGTTTGACTACGGAGTCCCTGGCGCGATCGCCACGGCCGCCCCGGCCGGCGTAGAGCCCTTTCAACAAAAGAGGGGATCTCGCCATTGCAGGACCGTCTGAGTCACTAAATTCGTCGCTTTCATTGTTCGGAGCGCCGGTTTTTCGCCGGTCTTCGAGCATGCGTTGTTCGCGGACATCAATCAGGCGTTCCGCCTCGCGTACGAGTTTGACATAGGGGCGTTGCTGGAAGCTGCTGCTGGTTTGCACGCTGTGCGGGCGCTTGTCGCCATAGAAGAATTGCCGGATATCGCCGGCGTATTCCGATTGGATATATGTCACAGATTCATCGAAAAGCGACAAGACCACTTCCGCGGCTACAGGCTGGCCTTCGGAATCGCGTGTTGTGACGCGCACTTTACCTGACTCACGAGGTTGATAGAGGGGCTTGTCGGCGGCGAGTGTAACGTTTAGGAAATTACGTACGGGCGGTACGATGATGGGCAGCTGGTCGGTCAGCAGCGCACGGTCTGCCACCAGCGCGGCGCTGAGCACAATATTTGGCAGGTGCCGCGCGCGGATCGGCAGCGACAGAAGCTTCACGTCGCCGTCCATTTTAACGACCTGCACGTCGAGCAGTTCGTCGGTCTCAACGGTGAAAAGTACGTGGCCAATGCCATTTGGGACGGCCAGCATAATGGGCGCCGTCTGGCCTTCGTGGAAGGTGTCGCGGTCAGCAATGATCTGCAGGCCGCCGTGGCGGTAGCCCAGATCGGCGCTGGCCTCAGTGGCGACCCAGACAGTACTTTCAGCGCTCACGGACGGCTCGCCTTTTTGTTTGCCGCGCCAGCTGATGCGGTAGTAACCCTCGCGTTCTGCAGTAAATGTGAAATCCGCCCTGCCCTGGGCGTCGAGTGCGAGCGGGCGTTCTAGAACAGGCTCAGATTCGTATCCGCAGCGCAGTTGCGCCCAGCCCGGTTTACCGGAGTCCGGGGCGGGCGGGAAGATCACACAAGAGCGCCGCGCATTGCGCAAAGCAGGCCCGGTGACTTCGCGGCCCTCGGGTGAACGCCAAACCTCGACCCAGCGGCTGCGCTGAACCTTGAGTGTGCCGGCGACCTGGACGGGTTGTTCGTTGGCGTCGCTAGCGCTTACGGTCACACGCACGTGGTCCTGCGGGCGGTAGATCTGGTGGGCTGGTTCGAGGTTGGCGTAGTAACGCTGGCGTGTGACGCGGATGACGCCCGAGCCGACGATTTCACGGCGTGAGGAGTCGGTGACGCGCGCCTCGAAGCTGTATTCCAAATCCTGGCCGCCGTCGCGCGGAGTGTCGAAGGCAATTTGGGCGTGGCCCTGCGCGTCGGTGCGCAATGTTTCACGCTTCACAATGGCGCCTTCGGTGAAGCCCCGGTTGAAATCCGGCTGCATGTCGGTGTAATACCAGGCGTAGTCATAAGGGCGTCGCCAATAGCGGAAGTAGGGGCGCTGACGGACCAGCACCTCACAGGCCGCATTGGCGACCGGCCCGCCGGCGTAGAGCTCGCACTGAATCTCGGCCGAAACGGTATCGCCCAGGCGGAAAGTCAAGCGCTGCCCGTTTTTTTCCGGCGTGTTGACGGTGACGCGGAACTCGGGGAGCTTGTATTCCTCCATGCGAAAAAGTGTGGCCTGGCCGATGTTTGTGGCCTTGCCGGGTCCGGTCCAGAACTCGGCGGTGTATTCGCCAAGCGGCTGATTGGATGCCAGCGTAAAGCTGCCGGCGTAGCTGCCGAAGGTGGAGGTGGTGAAGTCTTCTTCCCGCAGCGCCTGCCCGCGCGGGTCGCGGATGCGGTAGTGCAGCATCTGATTGGCAGGCGTGCGGAATCCACCTGCAGGGGCGGTTTGTCTGGCAATCACTTTCCACTGCACTTCGTCGCCCGGACGATAGGCGGGGCGGTCGGTGAAAGCGTAGAGCTTCCAGGCATTGTCGGATTGGGGATACCAGTAACTTCCTGCGAAGGTGAAGGCCTGGCGGTCGCCCGACTGAGCGAGGATCAAAAATGAATTATCACGGTTGTCACGGTTGCGACTGATGTCGAACTTGGCCAGGCCATCACCGTCGGTTATTCCGTCGCGCGCCTCGAACCGCGACTGCCGCTCCTGTGTGTAGCGCATCCAGAAGCGCAGCGCCAGATTGGGCACGGGGGCGCCGGAAAGCGCGTCGCAAGCATAGACTAATAATTGCCGGCCGCTGCATTTGGTGACGAGCGTGATGTCGCTGACAATGATCACGTCGCGCGCTTTATTCGTGCCTGCACAGGCTTCAAGCAGGTAGGCGCCGGGCGCGAGCGGTGCGTTCAAACGCACAGTTTCGCTGAGCGGAATGTGTTCACCCTTGTCGTTTGTGGAGCGGGTCCAGTTGGTGATGGCTTTGTCGTCGGCTGAAATACGGCGTGTCCATTCCTGCAACGAATTGTCCCCGGGGACGAACCGCACGGCTTCGGGCAGCGCGATGCGATAGAGGCTGAATCGCAGTTCGCCCAGGTTGCGGCTGCTGATTTGGAACTGAACCTCCGAGCCTGGCAGAAAAACCGTTCCAGCGGCGACGCCGATTTGCGGGTTGACGAGATTGTCGAGATGCGCACGGGCTTCATCAACGTAGCGCGACTCACCCTTGGTGAACTCCTTGAGCAAGCGCCGGTAGAGTGTGACAGCGCCCTTGTAGTCCGGTTGTTGCTGCCAATTGCCGTCGTCGTCGAGCGTAATGCGTCCGGTATTCTCCAGCCAGCTGGCTTCCTGAAAGAGCGCGTCGTCGTACCAGGGGCAGGTTTTGCCCGGCGCTTGCGCCGCTTCCAGCTCCTCTGGAACCCGTGCGCGCTGGGCATTGTCGCCGCCGTTGCGAATGAACTGCAGGGCCAGCAGATAGCGTGCATGCGCGCGGTCAGTCGCGTTGTCGGCTACCTTAACTGCGTTCGCCAGAATTGGCGTCGGAACGGTGTTGCCGTACCAGCTGTAGCGATAATAAGGATCGCTCTGTCCGCTTTCGGCGGCTTTCCAGACAATTTCAAGATAGCGCGCACGATTGGCGGCGCTATTGGTCTGTCCGGCCCACCAGTCCAGCGCCTGTTCGTAACGTGGCCAGGCCGCGCCCCAGTCGCGGATGTCACGGCGGGTCCATGAAAAATCCCCCAGCGATTCCTGCACTTCAGCCCAGACACGCTCGCGGTCCTCGATCCTGGTTACATCGCGCACCAGCGCTTCAAGGTCGTGTTGCGCTTGCGTGAATGTTGTGGCGTCGGATGTCTGGCTGCCAGCTTGCGCGCGCCAGCGCGTGTCGGCGATGCGGAAGGCCAGCCAACGTTGCCCGGCGCCATCTGGAGCGAAGTTGGTGGCACGCAGATAGGTGTCACGCGCCAGAGCGTAGGAATGCTGGGCGTAATACGATTCGGCCTGAGCTTTGAGCCCGGCATAGTCGTTTGTCGCCGTTCCGGTCTCCGCCGCGCTGACAGCTATTGGGCGGACGCCGGCCAAGAGGCATAACAATACGACACAGGCCACCCGAGTCAGGGATGGCGCGACGGTGGGCGGTCGCGAAGCGCTTGTTGCTTTTGTCGGATATTTAGGTGTGTTCATCGCTTGGGCCCCTTTCGTTAAAGTTTTCCTAACAGTCTACAGCCTGACAGCCTACAGCCTGAGCATTCAGTGGGATACTATTTGGATCCTTTTCTGTAAATGTACCCCACGCCATGCACAGTGACAATGATTTTTGGATCGCCGGGATCCGCTTCGATTTTCTTGCGCAACTGCGCGATGTGCTGATCGAGTGTGCGCGTGGAGCCGGCGTAGTCCACACCCCAGGCCTCATTCAGCAGGCGGTCGCGGCTGAGCACTTCGTCGGGATGTCGTGCCAGCGCCTCAATCACCCGCATTTCCTGCGCGGTGATGGAATCTGAATGGCGACCGCGCCGGATCGTGTAGGTTTTGCGGTCAACCTCGGATGTGCCCATCGGCAAGAGATCCGGCAGCTTGCTCGCTCCGGTGCCGTCGTCATTCGCCGCTGTGTCGCCGCGCCGGCAGCGCCGCAGCAGCGCCGCGACGCGCGCCAGCAGCTCGTGGACGCCAAAGGGCTTGGTGAGGTAATCGTCGGCGCCGAGTTGGAGTCCGAGCACCTTGTCAATCTCTTCGCTCTTGGCGGTGAGCATCAGAATCGGCGTATGGGTGTCGCGGCGGCGGATTTCCCGGCAGACGTCGTAGCCGCTGCGGCCCGGCATCATGATGTCGAGCAGCGCCAGATCGATTTTCTGGGTCTGGAAGAGCCTCAGCGCCTCATTTCCATCCGCTGCGCCCAGCGCCTCGTAGCCCTCGCCGTCGAGCGTATCGAGCAACCCCTGCCTGATATGGCGGTCATCTTCGGCGACCAGTATGCGAATGCGGCTCATTTTTGGGTTTCCGGTGTTCGGTGTTCAGTGTTCTGGTAAATCTGTAAATTTCGACATCAAAACAAGGGTGTTTAGGCTGTAGGCTGTTAGACTGTTAGGAAATTCGCGTATTTCTGTATTTACTCCATGGCATTTACGAAATTCAATAAGCGACTTTCCGTCGTTTTACCTAACAGCTACAGCCTAAACCGCTACAGCCTTGGCGTCCCTGTGAGACGCCAATGATTATGATTATGAAAGTTTCCCCGAACCCTGAACACCGAACACAGAACCCCCCGGCAGTTCGACAATAAACAGAGATCCTCCGCCTTCGCGCGGCTCGAAGCGCACCTCCCCGCCCTGTTCGCGAAGCATGCGGCGGGCCAGGCTCAACCCGAGGCCCGTGCCGGACTGACGGGCGGTGAGCGTGTCGTCCACGCGGTAGAAGGTTTCAAAAAGGCGCGCGCGATGTTCCGGCGGAATTCCAGGGCCGCGATCGAGGATCCGAATTGACGCGCCGCCGTTGGGGTGGGGGATGAGCTCAACGCGCAACTCGCCCCCCGAGGAGGCATACTTGGCGGCGTTGTCGAGCAGGTTGAGCACGGCCTGCTCCAGAGCGTCACGATCGGTGGCGACCGTGAGCGGAGTATCGGGCAGGGCCTCCTCCAGTCGCAGCCCGGCCTCCTCGATGCGCCGCCGCTGGGCCTGTAGAACCGTGCGCAAAAATGCGCTTAGTTCCAACGGTTCCACGCGGTAATGCTTGCGACGCTGATCCAGGCGGCTGAAGTCGAGCACGTTGTTGACCAGTCGCGTCAGCCGCTGACTCTCCTCCACAATCACCTGCAAATAATCCCGGCGCCTGGCTTCGTCCGGCACGCGGTTTTCGGAGAGCAGCTCGGCGTAAAGCCGGATCGTGGTGAGCGGGGTTTTCAACTCGTGCGAGACGTTGGAAACAAATGAGCTTTTGCGCTGGGCATCGCGCATGTGGCGGCGCGCCTGACTGAGCAGCAGCGTGGCGCCGGTGACGATGGCGACGATAAAAAGCGCTGCCAGCGCACCTGTCAGCAGCGCAAACCCGCGGCCGGCGCCAGTTGTCGGCCCGGCGCCATAGGTCGCGACTTCCCAGTGCGGCAGGACCGGCGCGAGGCTGATGGCTGTCCACTTGCGCGAGGCAGATGTAACTTCTTCCACGCCGCGCTGGTGTACCACCTGCCCGGCATCGTCCAGCAGCGCATAAGTGCAACCAGGCGTGGCCTTTGGAGGCAGAGCCCCTGTCAGACGCGCCAGCAGCGCGGTCATTTCGATTTCGACGCCGTAGGCTGTGAAGCCATCCGGTGCAACATCCGGTCGCACCCAGGCTATCAGATGCAGCCGGTTGTCGCTCACCCACGGGAGCCATCCGGCGCCGGGCTGTTTCGGGCGGGCGCCACCAATGGAGCCTGTGGCGGTGAGCGGACCGCCATAACCGCGCATGGGGGATGAGGAAGAGGGCTTGAGCACGGCATTCGCGGTTGCGGCTTCAGCAGGCGACATATCCGTGGCGGCATCCGCGCCTTGCTGAAGGCGGGCATTTTTTGCGAGCGAGCGGCGGAACTCCTGTTGCGGGGAAACGGACAGTGTATCTGCCTGGGCGGCGGTATTGGCTGGCGCGGCGCCGATGTCGTCGCGTGGGTTTTCCCAGGCCGATTCCGACTGAAAGAAGACGGCGCAGCGGCGCAAAAAGGCGCGCTGTTCGCCGGTCAACGACTGGCTTGGATCGGGCAGGCAGGGAGCGCCATCCGGACCAAGGATAAACACGTTGCGCACCAGCGGATTATCGTGTTCCCAAGCCTCCAGCGTGAGGCGCAACCGCCCGCGTGGAATGGCCTTGCGTTGTGCGAGCAGCCCGCTCTCAAGATCCTGAACGGCGGCGGTGATCTGGTCGGCAATCAGGCGCGCCTGAGATTCTGCGGCCGTCTGGAATGTGCGGGAGAGGCGTTCCTCCTCGTGCCGCAGCAGGCGGGCCAGCAGCACGCCGGTGACGACCGTCGGCACGAAGATCAGCAGCCAGTAAAGAAATACGGAGCGCGAGCGCATTTTGTTTTCCGGAGCGGGCCTTTTAAGCGGATGCGTTTCAGTTCGAACCTTTGTTGCACAGCGCCAGAACTTCAGCAACCGGCAGGGCACGATTGTAAATTCGAAGTTTGCGAATCAATCCATTGAAGCCGCCATCATCACCGAATACATCGGCACCACCGATGTACAAGTCGCCAGAGTGCAGGAGACGGTCAGCAAGTGGCGATTGATTCACGAGCGCGCCGTCCTGATAAGTCTTCGCCAATCCAGCTGCGCGGGAATATGTTGCGGCTATGTGCTGCCAGCGCTTTTCAGTAAACGGCAGGAAGCCGACAGCCACGATATTCAAGAGACGTTCTCTGGTTGGGTTTTGATCTAAATTGAAGCCTGAAACTCCGCCGCCACGGATAAAGTACCCGGGCTGAAAATTGTCCGCCTTGCGCAGAAGCGTCCCCCAGCCATATCCGGCGGCCTGCCCGGGAACGCCCTTGATCCACATTGAAATCGTAATCCCATCCGCAGGCTCCAGTGACTCCGCACGCTGCACTTTTACATAGGAGGAAGCGTTGCCGTTGACCCGCAGCGCTTTTGCACTGCCGGCGTCCTCGAAGGCCGCGCCAACTAGCTTGCCGTGGTTCTGATTGCCGCTGTGGTCGCCGGCGTCGCCATTGAACGGATAATAAGCCACCAAGCCTTTGCTCAGATCCGCTCCGGTCGGTACGCACGCGGCTTCGGTCTCTTTGGTGACGTCCACGGGAATTGCCGTAACGCGGAGAGCGGCGATGTACTTGATGCCTATCGAAACCGCTCCGAATAAGGTTTTAAGTTTGATCGTTTCAAGATTGATGACACCCTTCAGCTTGTCGCCGTTCTGCAAGTCCAAAGACGCCGTTTCACGATCCCGGCCAATTTTGATGGTCACGATCTGCTTCAGCGGTATACGCAGCTTTGCATAGGGTGTCTCCACGGGCACCGAGCCGATGCCGGGAACGCCGATGACAAGCGAGCCGTCAATCAGGTCGAGTTCCAGGCGGAGCTGCGGTTCTTTCTGCTCTTTTTCCGCCCATGCCGTGCCGCCCAGCGCCACGGTCAGGAGGAAAACCACGTAATACATTGATATTTTCATGACATGATCCAGATTGTAATTGCTTTTTCCAAAGACACATGGACTTACATATTTCCCCGCTTACAAACAGTTCCAGCCGCTCATCAATAATGCCCGTAAGATTTGCTTTGCGCAAGTATTCCAGAACCACTCAAATGTGCGGCTAAGGTTCTATTTCCCGGCACGGGACAGCCTAATTATCAGCCTCAACGGCTCACCGTGACGGTTCGCCCTACCCATGTCTGGTTCTCA
>JBAXJV010000122.1:0-7912 GCA_037137675.1 bacterium
CCTGAGTGGCTATTTCGAGGGGATCGTGGACCTTCTGGGGAAACGCCCGGATGGCAAATGGGTGGTGGCCGACTATAAGACCAACCGTCTCGACCGATACGGATCCCACGACCTTAATTGCGCCATGGCCGACTGCCACTACCTGCTGCAGGCGCTGCTCTACACGGTCGCCGCGAATCGCTGGCTGCAAAAAGCAGTTTCCGGGTGGAATTACAACGAGATGTTTGCAGGCACAGCATACCTCTTCCTGCGCGGAATGAAGGCGGAAACCAGTCATGGTGTGTGGTTCGACAAGCCGCCTGAATCACTCGTCAAAGCGCTGGATGCGTTCTTTCCGGCGAAAGGATTGGTGGCGTCATGAGCGCAGACCAAACAATCATGCCATCTCTTTGTGCACTGCCCGCCTATGGACTCGGCCGGACCATTGCCGCCGTGCATGGCCAGTCTTCAGACTCCGGGCTGGCCCTTTGGGCAACACTGCTCTGTGCGCATTTGCAGGATGGGCGTGTCTACCTCGACATCAACAACCCCTTTGCCGGGCTGGAGGTAATCAATATTGCCTTGCCGTTGCTAGATCCGCCCCCGGACTGGCTGGAGGTTGTCACGGCCGGTCAACCCGTCAGCGGGGGAAAGCCGGTTGTACAGTCGGATAATCGTTTATGGCTCGCGCGGTACTATCACTTCAACAACCAGTTGCAATCTCTGATCGCCGACCGTCGCGAAAGCACGTCACTGCGCAGCATGGACGAAATAAAACTGCGAACCGACCTGCAGGCGCTCTTTCCACCAGATTCAGCCAAACAGGAGGAATATCTGGGTCAACTGCTCGCCGCTGCAAGCCTGGTCGATCTGCCGTTCGGCCTGCTGACCGGCGGTCCGGGCACAGGCAAGACAACCTCGCTAACCAAGCTGCTCCTGCTTTGGCTGCGGCAGGTGGATGCACCGGCATCTCTGGCGCCCATCCTCCTGCTCGCCCCTACGGGCAAGGCTGCAGCGCGTCTGCGCCAAAGCATGAGCAATGCAATCAACAAACTGCGCAGCGACCTCAGCGGTGACGCCACCTGGATCCCATTGCTCGACTGGTTAGATCCTAACACGGAAGGCATCCAGCAAACTGAAGGCAGGGTGGGGCAGCCGGACCCGTCGCGTGTGCTTTGTATGATCAAGACGCAGACCATCCACAAGGCCTTGAGCGTGCGCGCTTTACGCCGGGAGGGACAAGGGCCGTTCTGGCAGGATGCGAATAATCCGCTACAGGCGTCGATCGTGATCGTTGACGAAGTCTCCATGGTGGACCTTGCGCTCATGACGCGACTGGTGGAGGCGGTCCCCGCCACCACCCCGCTCCTTTTTGTTGGCGACACAGAGCAACTGGAGAGCGTAGAGGCTGGTTTCGTGCTCCCGGAGATTGCCGCAGTGCATGGAACGATGTCGGCACAGAGGCTGCAGTTGATCGCCACCCGCACAGGCATAACTGCCCTTCAACCAGGCAGCACCAACTTGCCCTGCAAGGATCACGCACACCTGACCTTCGCCCACCGCTACAAGGATGCGCCGTTGATCGGCGAACTGGCGCAAGCCATCAACAGCGGCAATGTCGACGGGTTTATCCGTATCATGAAGTCGGCAGAGGCGGAGGCGCAGGGGATCCAATGGTTTAAACTGCCGGAAGGCGGACGAAATCTGCCGCCCGGCCTCGACTTGCGCAATGCCTTGATGGGGCCCGCCGGCTACGGGAAACTGACAGAGATCCTGAAAAACGGGGCCGCTCCGGATCCTCAGGCGGCGGTAACAGCTTTCGACAACTTCCGGGTGCTCTGCGCCATCCGCAAAGGGCCGGACGGCTTGGAGCAGTGGAACAAGCGCCTGCAACAGTGGATTACCGGCTCCGACCAGGGAAACGTGGCTAAGGCGGTCATGATTACGACCAACGACCCGGTCACCGGACTCTGCAATGGCGACACGGGGCTACTGCTGCCGACGGGCTCTTCCATGATTTTCCACTCCAGCGACCGGCTTCAGATGCCTGCTTCGCGACTTCCCGCAACTGAGCCCGCCTGGGCCATCACCATCCACAAGAGCCAGGGGAGCGAATACGATGCCGTGGCCGTCGTGCTGCCGCGCGAAGGCGGCGAACGCCTGCTGCAGCGCCGCCTGCTCTACACGGCCGTCACGAGGGCAAAGAAGCAGGTTTTCATTCTGGCCACGGAAAAGGCACTGCGGGAGACGATTGCGTCGACTTGTTGAGGACGCGGCGGGGCATGAGAGGCGGGATGGGGGGCACTCATCACTCATCAAAGGTTTGCGGTCAAACTGAATGTCTGCTTTTCGGCAAGCAAAGCAAGTGTTACGGATACCACTTGCCAGGCGGGCTGACATCGCCTGTCTCCGGTAATCAGTGTGTCAGGGTTCAAAATGACCTGAAATACTTAACACTTGGTCCCACACTTAGGCGGTTACACTTAGTCCCCATTCTTAGTCGTCTAAGTGTAACCGACTAAGCGCAAGCGACTAAGTGTTGGGACTAAGTGTGCAATTATTGTCTCATTTCTCGATCCATTTTACTGCTTTTGGGCCAGCGTACCGCCTGCACCATGATGTCTCAGATTCTGGCGGCGGTCAGGTCGGCCTCCGTTTCAGTGTTGTCAATGACGGATGCCGCTGGCGCGAAGCCGACGCCCTTGTAGTCGGGGTCGTCTTTATAGCCCTTTTTCGCGACATCGAACTGCGTCTGCAGCAACTCGAATGCCATGCCAAGAATCTTTGCCGTGATCTGCTCCAGTCCATGATTAACCGACAGTACGGCGGCCGTGACATGGAGTTCTTTCATATAGGCGAATGTCCACCCCTTTGTCTGCGCGGCAATGTGCTTGAGCGTGGCTGCGGCGATGGTCGGGAAGGTGGCATTAATCCACTGCAAACGGAGCGCCTCATCTGGCAATGGAAACATCCAGACCCTGTCGAAACGGCTGGGCCGATGAATCAAGGCGGGATCAATCGCCTCGGGGTGGTTGGTGGTCCCGATCACCAGAACGCCGCTGCTGGGCGCCAAGCCGTCGAGCTGATTGAGCAGGACGGATCGGGGAATGCGCGTTTCCCGCGTCAGGCTGTCGAGATCTTCAAGAATCAACATGCGCGGATGCTTGTCGGACCCGCTGGCAAACATCATGCCAATATCGCTGGCATCCGTATTTTCCGTGATCGCCAGATAGCTGATGCTGGTCTTGAAACGCTTGTGGCATTCCCGCGCCAGGCGGCGGATCATCATCGTCTTGCCGGTTCCCGGCGCGCCCGTGAACAGGAAGCCGCGTTTGTAGGGGATGTGGAGGCCCGTGTACAAGCTGCGGTTCGAGAAAAAGGAATATACCTGAGCCTCGATGTCGCCGATCAAGCGCGAATCAAGGTAGAGCAATTCGCGGTTGTTCAACTCAAGCGACATGTCTGGTGCGCCTTGCACTTGAATGACGCAACGGCCCTTGCGTCGAGTGCCGCCAGCATGTTTTCTGACGTCCTTGGCAAATTTACGCAACAGCTTGCGGTCATCGGTTGAAACGAGATATTCATCGTTGGGCTCGCCTTTATAGTTCAGGTACCCGAACAGCATAAACTGCTCACCGTGGGTGTGGACGAAGCGGACGACCCCGACCCAGTTGGCACAAAGGTCCGGTTTATCATGGACACGTCCATCCCAGAACGAGAGCGCGGGATGGCTGCATGCCACTTTTTCCCAGCTCCATGGCCCGAAAGTTCCGTGCGTTTTAAAAGAAATTCCGATGGCCCGTTGCAGGTAGTGTTCAATAGGATCTGGCCGCATCACCCAGCACATCCAGTCGGGCACGGCGGGAAATTCGTCCCGCAAATATTGAAGGGCCTGAACCGGCGTCATGGGGTTTAGAAGTTTGATCTCTGTTCGGGTCTGATCGCCTGTGGCGGCCTGCGTCAGTTCATTACATTTATCGGGTGTTGATGTCATTTGTGTTCCTTTTAGTTGCTTGTTGTGTTCATCGGGTTCGTCAAATCAATGCGGTTTGCTGTAATTCAGAGCGGCGGGTTGGGCGGGAAAACTGGCATCGGCACGCGTGGTTGTACATAGTCCCTTGTGCGTAGTGCTTTGTTCCGTGTTCTTGCCCTGCGTTGTTCTGTTGTTGTCCGGGCCAGACCCGGGTATGTTTTGCGTACCCGCCTGCAAGTCTGAACCCGCCACAACCCGCCAAAAATCGTTCTAAAGCGTGATTTCCCAGTTGGCTTTCTGGACCGAGGCGTTGGCATCCCTCAGCTCCTTGCTCAACTCTTCCCTTTCCAGTTCGAGCGCGGCGACATCCACGCTCGCTACGATGTTGCCGTGATCGCTCCCGAACATATGGTCGGCGGCGGGGACGGCATGGCGGATCAGTTCCGTAACCAGCCCGATGCGCGTCCTGAGGCTTTCCCGCAGTGAGAGCGTCTCGGACAGCGTACGCCCGCTGCCCAGTCGGGCATTCTGGTTGGCCGCGTTGATCTTCAGAACCAGCCGACGCCGTTCCTCAATCACCGCCTCGGCTTTGCGAAGAAGCGATATGGCATCTTCGGCGGGCTTGCGGCCCTCGACGGTCTTGGCGCTTGTGTGGATGCGTTCCTTCAGGTTTACGAGAACCGTGTCCATTGCGGATTTGGACAGGAGCGCCTCGCCCAGCGTTGCGGGCGCATTGCCGTCAGTATCAGTAGCTGCGTTCGTGGTGACTGTTGCATTCATCGTGCTGTTCCTTTCGTTGTTTTTCATAGGTCTAATTCTATGCAAACCAGGGCGTGCTTTTCCAGTGCGCCGGGTGTCATAATGTGTCATAGTGAGTTAGCTGGTATTCAGAATTCAGGAGTCAGGATCCAGGAGTCAGAATTCAGAATTCAGGATTCAGAATTCAGAAAAAATACCTGTAGACCGATTCATTCTTGATTCTCCTCTGAGAAACCAGGGTTCAGGGTATCAGGGTTCAGGTAAAATCCGGCCTGAACCACGAACCCCAAACCCTGAACCCTTTCTCATCTCCCGCCCCATCTGGAGGCTTTTGCGCCAGCGGCGCGAGTGACTCCTGACTCCTTCTTTCTTTGCAAGGACCCTGCACGGCACCATCGCCAGTGCAGAGCCTTGCGATGACGGCTATTCCGTATAGGGCTCAAAACGCCGCCCGTCGTAGTGGTAGCACACGAAGTCGCCATCAGTATCGACCGCACCTGTAATGATCGTCAGCGGCTCCCTGAAATAGGGTGTCCCCGCACTATCCTTGTCGTGATCCATAACTGACGCCTCCAGAACTTCAACCACGATCACAGGCTTTCCGTAGGCGGGGTTGCGTTTGTTCTTCAGCCCTTTCTTCCATCTGATCAGTTGCCCTTTCGTAAACACATGCACCTTGGCAAGCCGCGCGGCACAGGCTTTCAGCCGCGCAATATCTTCAGCCCTGTCCAGAGGATCGCTGGCGGCCGCGCTTCCTTCGCCACCTTCATTCGCTCTGCTCACTGCCCCGACGGCCTTCACCAGTTCTTTCATGCCCGCTTCAATACCTTCACCTTGTTCTTTTGCCATACTCGTATCTTCCTTTCTTACTGTGCGTTGCTGTTTCTCTCCTCACCCTCAAATATCGGCCCGGCGACGGCGCTGACTGCATCGCTTGCTGTTGCGTATGTGGCCAGCGTTGAAGGCCGGCCCGCAATCAATCCATGCACATCGCCGGCATCCAACGCCACCTGTCCCTTGATCCCCTCGTAAACCAGATGGTCCATGGCCGCCTGCAGCAGTACCAGGACGCCGCGGCTGAAAGAGCGGGTCTCGCAGGCATACTTTGCCAGCACCTGCGTGGCCCCCTGATCCACAACCAGTTCGGCCCCGAGTTTGCGCAGGCTCTTGTTACAGGTTTCAAGCGGGCCATTCTTGAAATGGATCAGCGACAACATGTTTTCCATGGTTGGTACCGGCAGAGTCAGAATGCCAGTCAGACGGTTGATAAACTCAGGCAGCATTCCGTATTCAACAAGCGCATCGCGCAGCGCATAGTCATGTGAAGGCCGTTGGACGTTACCCGCGCCATCCGGCGAAAAGCCGGCAATGCCCCCGCGATTCATGGCGGCGTTGATATTCAACCCTTCAAATGCGCCTGCAAACACGAACATCAACCCTTTGGTGTTGAACTTGATTGGCGGCTTCTTTGAATGACGGATTTCGATTTCCACCATGGTGCCTTCCATCATCCTCAAAATCTCAGCCTGCACCCCCTCGCTGAATCCGCTCCTCTCGTGCCGCTGATGCACCCGCTTATCCCATTCGTCGAGAAAACAGATTCCATAGGACGCCAGTTTGCGGTTTTCGGTTTTCCTGATCAGTGTGTTCAGGATGCTTGATAAGCCCTGCCCGTGATAGCCCTCCTCGGTAAGCGAGGCGGAGTTGGCCGCAACGAACGGGAGTTTTACGATGTTGGCAGCGTGTTCAATCAGAAATGTCTTGCCTGAACCGCTTGGACCCATGATCAGAATGCACTGATTCTTGTCGGACGGCGTTTCGAACTTAGCCAGTTCCAGGGCCCGCTTCATGTGCAGGGCGATGCGGGTGCTGATAAAGCGCTTGGCCTCGCACAATCCCTCAATGCGCTCATCCAGTTCTCGATGTATCTCAGATGGCTTAACAGGCAGTCTCCCGCCATCTTCCGATTTTGAAATGTCGTATGGAAGTTGAATCATGGTGTTGTCTTTCCTTAGTTACTCGTTTCAGCGTGTTTGAGAAATGTGAGTTACGCGATACACCTTGAAAGCCTGCAGGCGAATATCCCTCAACCTGCGCGCCTCCAGAACGTTATGCGTATGCAGCGATTCACGACGCCTTTCTTTCTGGTAGTTGGGTGTGTGCACGGTGTAATGCATGAACCAGACCCCGTTGTTGCACCACAGGTGCGAATTTTCGTTCGCGTCGTTAATCCTGATGCTCAATCTCTCAGATATTTCTTCCATTTGTATGTATCGCCCTTTCTGATGCTCAATCTCCGCATCACGACAGAATCCGACTGTCTCAAGGCAGACCGCTGCCTTGCCGGTTTTAGCGGAATTTGGACAGAATCCGACTGTAGACGGAACCGTCCTTGTTAGTTCAATACCGGGGGAGGAGATAAGACACTACGAAGGAGTGTCGTGCTTTTTCATTATGACAATAACCCTGAGGCACACAGCCGAGAGCAGCGCAGTTTGAATTCTCATATACACCGTATTGCCTCTCTCTGTTGTGCGTGTCATGTGAATAATAGTAGCATAATCCCTAGCAATTGCAAGCTATTTCGTGTGTCATAAAGAAAATTCCGGTCACAACTACCGCTTGCAAATCCAGGACCTTATTGCTATATGTGGCGACCAGTGGGCCTAGGCAGGCTTTCAATAAGTTTTAGCTGCGGGTTGAACGGATTCTGGAATGTATTCCCTAGCCCGGCATATCCGGAACCAGGAGGAAGCGTTTGAACTGAAGGTCGCGAAGCGCGCAAAGAAGACTGATCTTGCCGCCTCCGGCCTAAACCCATCATCCCTTCGCGTCCTTAGCGAACTTCTGTTTAAATCCTCTTAACAACTTAACCCGACATCACTGGAGCCAAAAACCAGACAAGAGTTCACCACGAAGGTCACGAAAAACACGAAGACAGATGGATCGTGATGAGGTTATACCTTCGTGTTGTTCGAATTTTTCGTGGTGAACCCTCCGGATCCTTACCATTAATGATTCTGCCATGGCTTGTCTGAGCAATTTCACTTTTCGCGCATTTAGCGTATTTCGTAGTAATCTTCTTCTTGTCCGGGTGCGCCTTGCCGGACTGTCTGGAATCATGGTGTGTCATAATCAGCAATTTTGTTGTCGTTCCCTTGACATCGCCATGCCATCGGAGCAGCATTCATTCACGGCGGG
>JBAXJV010000123.1:0-7886 GCA_037137675.1 bacterium
ATACCAGCGTTGGGCAAGCTGCTCCAGTTCGCCTGTCAGTTTGGCGGCGCGGGTCTGCGCAGGCGCAATTTCTCCGGGAGAATTCTGATAGAAGGCCGGATCGGCAAGCGCGGCGTGGAGCTCGCGCTGTTCGGCCTCCAGCGCCGCGATGCGAGCGCCGAGTCCTGCCAATTCCTGCTTCTCCTTGAATGACAGCCGCCGGGGTTTGGCCGCCGTCTGGCTTGGCAGGGCGGGTGGCGGAGGGGCTGCGCCCGGGGCTTCCGGCTTCGCACGCTGGACCAGCCAGTCGTCGTAGCCGCCAGCATATTGGGCGACACGTCCATCGCCTTCCAGCACCAGCGTGCTGGTGACCACGTTGTTCAGGAAGGCGCGGTCGTGACTTACCAGCAGCAGGGTGCCGGTGTACTGCAACAGCTGCTCCTCGAGCAATTCGAGCGTTTCGATGTCCAGGTCGTTGGTAGGTTCGTCCATTATCAGCAGATTGCTGGGCGTCAGGAAAAGTTTGGCGAGCAGCACGCGGTTGCGTTCGCCGCCGGACAGAATACGCACCGGCGTCCGCGCCCGCTCCGGCGTGAAGAGGAAATCCTGCAGGTACCCCAGAATGTGCCTGCTGACGCCGCCCACTTCAACCATATCGCGGTCGCCAGCCACATTTTCAGCGATGTTTTTTTCCCCGTCCAGCACGCTGCGCAACTGGTCGAAGAATGCCAGTTGCAGCCGCGTGCCGGGTGTGACCTTGCCAGCCGTGGGCGCCAGTTGTCCGCACAGCAGCTTAAGCAGCGTGGTCTTGCCGGAGCCGTTGGGCCCGATCAGTCCAATCCGTTCGCCGCGCAGGATGCGGGCGCTGAAATCGCGAACCAGCGGGGCACCGCCGGGATAGGCGAAACTCACATCTTCGACCTTGATCGCCAGCGCCCCGGAGCGTTCCGCGCTTTGGAGCTGAATGCGGCTGTTGCCCTCCTGGAAACGGCGCTGGCTGAATTCATCGCGCATCTTGCGCAGTGCGACCACCCGGCCTTCGTTGCGCGTGCGCCGCGCCTTGACGCCCTTGCGCAGCCAGGCCTCTTCCTGATTCAGCAAGCGCGATTTACGCGCCCAGATAACGGCCTCGTCGTCCAGCAGTTGCTGCTTGCGCTGCAGGAAGGTGTCGTAGTCGCAGTTCCAGCCCACCAGCGCGCCGCGGTCGAGGTCAATGATCCGCGTGGCCAGCCGCCGCAGCAGGGTGCGGTCATGGGTGACGAAGAGCACGGTTTCGACATTCCGCCGGATAAAATCCTCCAGCCAGTCGATGGCTGCGATGTCCAGGTGGTTGGTCGGCTCGTCGAGCAGCAGCAGGTCGGGCTCACCCAGCAGCGTGCGCGCCAGCAGCGTGCGGCGCTTCATGCCGCCGGAGAGTGTTTCAAACTGCGCGTCTGCGTCGAGGCCCAGGCGCGTGATGACCTGGTCGGCGTCGTTTTCGTGTTCCCAGTGTTCGGTATGCGCGTGCCGGGGCTGGGCGCTTTCCACGATCTTCCGCACCGTGCCGCTGAGGCCCGGCGGCACATCCTGCGGCATGCAGGAGACGCGGATGCCGCGGTCGCGGACCACTTCGCCCTCGTCGGGTTTAAGTTCGCCGGCCAGGATTCTCAGCAGCGTGGATTTGCCGGCGCCGTTGCGGCCGACCAGGCAGGCCCGCTCGCCGCGCTCCACGTTAAGCGAAACTTCATCCAGCAACGGCGCGCCGCCAAAGCGCACCTGCACGTTCTGTAAGCTTAGCAATGCCATAGTATTTGAACCTTCAAAGTAACTGCCCGGGGATTCAGAATTCAGTAGTCAGGATTCAGGAGTCAGAAAAACAGGCGATGCGCTCTGATTTGACATTATCGCTCTGCCACCATTCATGTCACTAATCACTGAGCACCTCATTCTGACTCCTGTGTTGTTACCCTTCAAATGGCCCGCGTTTATAGCAGATAAGTTGATTGAAGTGGAAAAAATGTGCTAACCGAGGATGTCCGAGAAGCTTGTGTCAAAGCATGACGAAGCGTAAAGTTCATCATAATTGAATGTGTAACCGGATGGCTGCAAAGAAGGCGGACATAAAACGCGGCCAGCACCGTGATGCTTTCGAAAAGTGCGATCACAACGTTAACGGGAAAGGCCTTATGACTGACGAAGCAATAACGGCGGGCGGCACGGCGGCAATCACAGACGATCTGCAGGCGGCGGAACGGCTGAAGGATGCCTGCCAGCGCATGCAGGCCGAACTGGGGCGGGTGATCGTCGGGCAGCCGGAGGTGCTGCGCCAGGTGCTGATCGCCCTCTTCTGCCAGGGCCACTGTATTCTCGAAGGCGTTCCGGGCCTCGCTAAAACTCTGCTCGTCAGCAGTCTGGCGCAGTTGCTGGCGCTGGATTTCAAGCGCATCCAGTTCACTCCCGACCTGATGCCTTCGGACATCACCGGCTCCGAAGTTCTGGACGAGGAGGAGGGCACCGGCCGCCGGCGGCTGCGTTTTGTCAAAGGGCCGCTCTTCGGCAATCTGGTGCTGGGCGACGAGATCAATCGCACGCCGCCCAAAACTCAGGCCGCGCTGCTTCAGGCCATGCAGGAGCTCAAGGTTACTTCCGGCGGCCAGGATTACCTGATTGAGCCGCCTTTCCTTGTTCTCGGAACACAGAACCCGATTGAACAGGAAGGCACCTACCCGCTGCCGGAGGCGCAGCTCGACCGTTTCATGTTCAAGATCAAGGTGGATTACCCGTCCTTTGACGAGGAGCTGCTGATCGCAGAAAGCACCACCTCGCGGGCTCCGGTGGCGCTGGCCCCGATTTTCGGACGCAGCGATATTCTCCAGCTCCAGGCCATTGTCCGCAAGGTGCTGGTGGCGCGTCCGGTGGCCGCTTATGCTGTATCGCTGGTGCGCGCCACGCGACCGAAGGCGGAGGGCGCCCCGGAATTTGTGAAAAAGTATCTGACCTGGGGCGCCGGTCCGCGCGCCTGCCAGGCCCTGCTGCTGGGCGCCAAGGCCGCCGCGCTGCTGGACGGGCGGGTGCACGCCTCGATTGACGACGTTCGTTCCATCGCCGCCCCGGTGCTGCGTCACCGCCTGGTCGCCAGCTTCCGCGCCGAGAGCGACGGCGTCAGCGCCGACCACATCGTCGAAAAGCTGATTGAAATTCAAAATGGCTGAACGAAGTGACTGCTGAGTATTCGAAATGCCTGAGCGCTTTTTAGACCCCGCGGGCTTGGCCCGGATCGGCAATCTCGAGCTGGTTTCGCGCCAGGTTGTGGATGGCTTTCTCACCGGACGCCATCGCAGTCCATACCACGGCTTTTCCGTGGAATATCTTGATCACCGCGCGTACGTAGCCGGCGATGATCTGCACTCCCTCGACTGGCGGCTGCTGGCCCGCACAGACCGCTATTTCGTAAAGCTCTTCGAGGACGAAACCAACTTGCGCGCCCACATCCTGCTTGACGCATCCCGCTCCATGGCGGCGCCGCCGGGCATCGCGGGCGGGCTAAGTAAATACGACTACGGAGCCTTCCTGACCGCAGCGCTCACCCGTCTCATGCTGCGCCAGAATGACGCTGTGGGGCTGGCCATTTGTGACCGCACGGTGCGTGAATTCATTCCAGCGCGCGCCCGCCCCACGCAATTCCGGCAGGTGCTCGAAACGCTCGAACATGTCAGCCCCGCCGCCGGGGGCGATACCGATCTTGGCGCTGTGTTGCACTCCGTCGCCGAGCGCATCCACAAGCGCGGCCTTGTGATATTGATCAGCGACCTGCTGGATGATCCTGAACGCATTGCCAACGGCCTTCAGCACTTCCGCCACAACCAGCACGAAGTGATTGTTTTTCACCTGCTGGACAGCGCCGAGATTGAATTTCCATTCGACCGCCTGACGCGCTTCCGCGATCCCGAAGGCGCCGGTCATGTCACGGTCCATCCCGCCCGCCTGCGCGCCACCTATCTTGAGCGGCTGAACGGCTGGCTTGAACGGCTGCGCAGCGACTGCTGCGAGCGGCGCGTGAGCTACGTGCTTGCCAACACCAGAGAGCCCTACGACCGCCTGCTGGCCGGGTATCTCGACCGCCGGACGCGGATGGGCTGACATGAATTTTCTCCACACGCTACTGCTCTGGTTTTTGCCGCTGGCTCTGATTCCTCTGATTCTGCACGTCCTGACGCTGTTCCGCGCCCGCACGGTTGAACTGGCCACTTACCGTTTTCTCTTTGACAGTTTTCAGCACCAGCGCCGCCAGTTGCGATTTCAGGAGGCGCTGCTGACCTTCCTGCGTACGCTTTTTCTGCTCGGGTTGGTGCTGCTGGTTTGCCGCCCGGTCGTGCGCCACGGGCAGTCGCTTTTCCGAACGGGCGGTGGAAGCGACCGCATCATGCTGATTGACGCTTCTTCCAGCATGAACCGGCGCAGCGCCGGGCGCACGGCTTTTCAATGCGCCCGCACCGCCGCAATACAGCTGGCCGCCAGCCTGCCGCACGGGGACCGCTTGAGCGTGTTGAGCGTCGGCGCCCGCCCTGAGGAAATTTTGCGCCGGACTCCGCAGGGCGACGAATCTGTCCGCCGCCGCATCGAGGCTTTGGAGTGCGGCGACGCGCGCGGCAACTGGTTGGCCGCCTTTGCCGCGCTCGACGCAGCGGGGCTGTTTGCCAGTCGCCCGACTTTGTATCTGCTCACCGATGGCCAGTCGCTGGACTGGCGCGAGGCCCGTGAACGAGGGCTCGGCGGGCTGGTCCCTGACGGCACGCAGGTGTTTTTCGTGCGCGTCGGCGACCCCGCTGGCGGCGATAATTTTTCCGTCGTGGGCGACGCTCCGCTCGACGGGGTTGCCGTCGCAGGCCTTCCGCTTTTGCTTCAGGCACGCCTGCTGAATCCCGGCCGTGCCGCTGCCGACGTCACGGTGCGCCTGATTTTGAACGATCAGGAGGCCGACCGTGCCACGCTCAACCTCAAGGCCGGCGGTGCGGCTGTTGCCACGCTTGCCTGTATGCCGTCCGAGCCGGGCCCCTTGTGCGGGCGTTTTGAAATTGGCATGGACGATTTCCCCGATGACAACGCCTTTTTCTTCGCGCTCCACGTCGAGCCGCGCGTTCCAGTGCTGCTGGTCAACGGCCACCCCGATCGCGATCCGCTGGCCGACGCCGCGCTCTATCTGCGCAGCGCGCTGCACGTTCGCCCGGAGGAGCATCCTGAGGCTGCCGGGTTATTGCCCGCGCGCAGTTTCCTGCAGGCGCTCCAGATCGAAGAGATTCCTGCCGCCGGCGTCAGCCCGGAGCGGCTCGCCAGGAGCTCGGTTGCAATTCTCGCCAACGTCGGGCGTATGGAATTAGCCCAATGGATCGCGCTCCAGAAATTTGTCGCCGCTGGCGGCGGGTTGCTGGTTTTTCCCGGCGACAGGTCTGATGTTTTCGATTACAACCGGTTTCTATTCAAAGTCGCCGGCGCTCCGGAAGCCTGTCTGAGCCCCTTTGAACTTGCCAACATTCAAGGCGAAGCTGGCAAACAGCACGATGGCGACCGCCTGACAGCGCTTGACGTCCATCATCCAGCGCTCAGTGTTTTTGACGATCTGCAATCCAGCTATTTTGCCGGCGTCTCGGTTTTTCATCATTTTCAGCTGCGCTTGCAGGACGGTGTGCGCGGGGGCCGTGTGCTCGCGCGGTTCGCCAGGTCCGACGCGCCGGCGCTGGTCGAAAACCGATACGGCGAGGGGATTGTGATCGTCTGCGCTTTTCCGGCCGACAACCGCTGGAGCAACCTGCCGCTCAAGCCGGAATGGGTGCCGCTGGTGCTGCGCCTGGTGAGCTATGTTCAGCGCCGCGCGGAGCTGCATGCGCCGCGTCTGGCGTCCACCGATGGACGCGACGAAGTCTCCGTGCCTGACGGCTGGGCCCCCGCGACTGGCCAGCTCACCGGCCCGGCCGGCCGCAGCACGCCGCTGGTCTTCCTTCGCGGCGGGAACCGGCGCAGCGTCGCGCAGCTTTCCGGCATCCGCCAGAAGGGCTTTTATAAAATTCAGGTCAGCGGCTGCGCAACGGGCGCGCCGAAGACGGCGGCTGCCGTGCTTGCGGTCAATCTTCCGCCTGAGGAGTCGGACGTGCAGACGCTGACCATTGAAGAGCTGCGCGGCCTGCTGCCAAAAGCCAGGGTCAAGCTTGTTGATGCCGGCATCGAGGCTCAGCAGCGGCATGGCGGCCTCGGCGAAGAACGCGAAGTATGGCGCCCGCTGATTTTTCTGCTCTTTGCTGTGATGCTGGTCGAGTTTATGGTATCCACCTTCGTCGGTGGTTCCAACGATCAGCCCGGCTGGCGCGTACGCCTGAGGCGCGCCTGGTCAGCCTGGCGGTTGCGCTCCACTATCCCCGAGGCCGGCATTCCATGAACTACTGGAGCGCTTTGTAAAATATGAAATGCGATTCTATTTTTGAAAAAGCAAGCCGTGTATTTCCCGCGACGCAAGACCCGCATACGGGCCTGAGCACGTTATACGCCGTGCCCTTGAACCAGAGCGACTTGCCGGGGGTTACTGGTAAAGGTTTGTGGAAGACTCTTTACCACCAAAATCATTGTTTCATGGCAGAAGGAAAACAAATCCTTCTGAGTTATACTGAGAATCCAAGCGACTACCGCGGCGGAGAGCGAAGCCAGTATATGCTCGATCTCACGACCGGCGAGGCGTTCAGTCCGTTCCCTGCCGGGCATTGGGTGACTGAGCTTTCCAGATCCTCGCCACTTGCTCTGATGGTGCGACGCACTGGTGCAGGCGGCGCTGTCGTGTGCCTCTGGAATATTCCTGACAGCCGTGAGCTGGCAGTGTTTGAACTGCCGGACTGGACCATTTGGGGCGGGCACTTTCTCGCTGACGGACAAAGCGCCGTACTTGGCTCATACCGCGGCAAGCCCTATAAGGAAAAATGCCACAGCCTGCATCACCTTTTCCGGGCGGATGGCACGATAAAGGAAGTCCTCAACCTTGACGGCTGCTTTTGTAATCACATCCAGGGCTGCCCTGCTGATCCGGGGCTCTATTCCTATGACCGGTGGCCGACCCCTCAACGCCCCTGCGAGGTCGTGAATCATCTGCGGGAGGTTCATGGCACCTTTGACATTGAGCTGCCTCAGATTTCAGGTGTGAAGCGCCCGGGATCCGTTTGGGGTGGCCAGCGTGACCACTTTCTCTGGACTCCCGACGGACACCGGATCGCCAGCTATTTTTCTCCCCTCGCGAGCGACAGCACGGACCATTTCGATTTCGGGTGGTGGGTCAGCGTGATGGACTGGAGAACCGGCGAAGATCTGGCTGCTCCATACCCTGCCGACCGCTGGTCCGGCCATTTCGCTGTCAGCCCGGACTCGCGGCTGCTTGTGGCCATTGGACGTAATAGCTTCCAGAAAGTATTTGCCATCAACATCGAAAAACTCCGCGATGGGTGGAATGAGCGGGTGCTTTGCGCATGCCCGCCCGCCGTAGTACGGAATGACAACTGCGGGCCTTTTCATATGCCGTTCTTTTTACCGGACCAGAGCGGGGTCATTTTCACAGCCGGATGGTCAGGGGGGCGGCAGGGCGTGTATATTGTGGAATTGCCCGACGACATGCGTAAGGCGCCGCTTCGAACGATTGAGAGTTAGATGCCGCCTAACAGTCTAGCAGCCTGCAGTCTAATAGCCAGCGTCCTATGGGACGCTTAATGAGTTTGCCGCATGAAGTTCACGCCCCGCAATGACGATGTTTCCAAGGCCGGAGCTCTGGCCGGATTGGATTCGGTTGCCGCGCTTGTGCGCCGCACCGGCCAGTGGTTCACTGTCGTGCGGGTGGCGGCCGGTGTAGCCTGGTCCGCGACCTGGTTTGCCGGCGTGCTGGCGTTGGCTGCGGCCTG
>JBAXJV010000124.1:0-7862 GCA_037137675.1 bacterium
GGCTGTAGGCTGTTAGACTATTAGGAAAACCTCGTTTTTCCTTTTAATTCATGACTGTGTCGTTTACGAAACTAGGAATTCGATTTTTCGCATTTTCACCTGACAGCCTGCAGCCTAAACCGCTACAGCCTTGGCGTCCTCATGGGACGTCAGTGATTGAAAAAGTAAAAATAAACTGTTATGACAAAGCCCGTGAGGGACAACAATTATGAGTAATGTTGCGGCTTTGTTTGATGTAAACGCCAGTTTCGGGAAACCATGCACAGGCGGCGCCGAGTTTCCCTCGATAAAGGACCGGCTTGTGACCATGGACCGGCTTGGAATCAGCCGCGCTCTGGTCTGGAATACTGAGTCCATCCAAAATCACGCGCTCTCCAGCAATCAGGCCTTGCTTGACGAAATCCGCATGACTGCAGGAGCTGAGGGGCGGATTTTTCCGGCGCTGACCGTTTCGAATCTGCTGCTTTACGAGCATGACGGCGTCGCGGCGCTGGCACGGCAGTTGAAGTCTATGCCCTGCCATGCACTGCGATTCGCCAATGTCATGGGGCGTCTGACCCTGATGCAGCTGGAGCCGGTCGTGCGTCAATTGCGCAACCTCAAGCCATTCATAATTCTCAAACAGGATCAGGCCGCCGTGGAAGATATTCTGGAGTTTTCCGCAGCGTTTCCGTCAGTTACGCTGGTCCTGACCGATGTCATGTGGAGCCCCTGTGTCATCGTTTTCGACCTGCTGCGCCGCCGTAAAAACATCATGCTCGACACCTCGTGGCTGCATTCATTTGGGGCCATTGAGGTCGTCGTCAAGCATTTCGGGGCCAACCGGCTGTTCTTCGGCACAGGCTCCAAGTCACACAACGGGGCTGCGATCGCCGCATTGGCGAGAGCGGAATTGACAACCGCTCAGCGACGGCTGATTGCCCATGGCAATTTGGACCGCCTGACTGAATTGAGTGCCACCCCTGCCTCGAGCTCGCGCTGGACAGCCAATACGCTGTGGCCGCGTTTTCTTGAGGGCAAAACACTGGGCGTTGATGTGGTGGATGCGCACGGTCACCTTGGCCCTTCAAGCGGCTATGTGCTCGAAGATCAGGAGGAGCGCGCCCAGTTGCAGGCCGGGCTCAAGGTCATGGATAAGATTGGCGTCAAAACCCAGCTTGTTTCAGGAATGCGGGCCATTATGGGCGCGCCTGCCGAGGGCAACGCGTTGCTGGAAACAATTCTGCGCCCGCATACAGACCGTGTTCTGGGTTACGTGGGCTTCAATCCTATTTATGCCGGTGAGCTGACACCGAAGTTTGACCAGTACTTTGCCGGCCCTGTGTTTAAGGGTTTTAAAACTTTGTGTTCGTACTGGCGCGTTGATATCACCGACAAACGCTTCGCCCCCATGTGGGACTATGCCAACCGTCACAGCCTGCCGGTACTCTCGCATACCTGGGACGGACTCTATAACTCGCCCTCGATGTTCAAGGACCTTGTGAAGCGCTATCCCAAGATCGCGTTTTTGCTTGGCCATTCCGGGGGCGGCAACAACGGTCGCAGTGAAGCCGAAGCGCTGGCGCAAAAACATCCCAATGTCTATTTGGAATGGTGCGGCAGCTTCTGTTCCACTATTTGCTGGGAAGATACGTTGAAAAGGGTTGATCCGCGCCAGGTGGTTTTTGGCACCGATGCGATGGTGCATGATTTCAACTGGGAGCTGGGAAGGTTGCTTTCCCTGGATATCCCCGATAAGACGCTGATCCCTATTCTGGGCAGCAACATGCGCCGCATATTATCGTTGCGTAAGAGACCGGCTAAAAGATAGCCGCCCGGCAGGCCGCGACTCAGATGCGAAACCTCATGGACCGGGGATTAGGCTCTGCGGCGTTTGTCCGAAATGCCGCCGGAACTTTTTGCTGAAATAGAGCGGGTCGTGGATGCCGACCGCATCCGCGACTTGTTTGACCAGCATGGTGCCGGATCTGAGCAGCTCCTGCGATTTCTGCATCCGCAATGCGCTGACGTAATTAAGCAGCGGGGTTCCCTCTGATTTTTTGAACAGCGTATTCAGGTGCTTTGGCGAATAGTGAAAAACGCTGGACAGCTCTTCCAGTGAAAGCTTTTCCCAGTAGTGCTCGTCAATATAGGTTTTCAGATGTTCAATAACCTGCTCATGAAAATCACCCGTAGTTGATGAAAAAAGCGCCGCATTCTTGATGAAGAAACAAAGCGCATCCATCAGCAGGCAGTGGAATTCAGCCTGATTGACCGATGAAAGCGCCAGTTTCGGGTCAATGGATGACTCCCACAGTTTCCTTAACATCGGAGGGCTCATTGTCAGCCGCTTGTTGGATGTGAAATACCCCTTGCCCGGGGCATAGGCGGTCAGATGAAAAAACAGGGACTGCTCGAAAATTGTGCACCACAAAAGCTGGTATGTTTTGCGATTGTTGGAACAGTGTTCGGTGTGCAAGGCGCCGGGAATAAAGACCTTGACCCGATCGTCACTATAAACCGTCCACTGGCCATTGATGCAAATAGCGGGTTCGCCTTCCAGCCTGCAGATCAGCTCCATGATGGCATGCTTTTGCAGCGGATAAAAAGGGCGGCTGAAATTGCTTCCTGGATTTACCAAAGGCGGCAAGCTGGTGGACTTATCGCAGAAATAGATGCCGTGACGCGATAATGTCACCAGCAGGCCGGTTATCATTTCCAAGTTCATAATCAGCCTTTCATCCATGGCGATTGTTCCTATTGTACATATAAATTAACGTGATTAAGAAGTTTATTCCATGTATTTTCAGGAGCGGCACAATCAGTAACAAGCGTGCGAAGAAGGATGCAAAATATGTCAATAACAGCGGCTCCCTACGTCAAGTATTCCACCGATGAACTGATGGAGGTAATTGATGTCTTTAACATCAGCAAAAAAGGGCTTTCCGATATTCTGGCGGTTCTGGAGCGTGAAGAAAAGGTGCCGGACGCCGGCAACTTCTTCCGCTATTACAATCCCCGCAGCAAAGTGAAGCTGTTTGAAGAGCAGGTGGCGGCCAAGGTTGATTCGAAATATGTGCTGGCGGTCAATTCAGGGACCAGCGCGCTGGTTGCGGCGCTGGTTGCGGCAGGGGTTGGGCCTGGCGATGAGGTGATCGTGCCGGGCTACACCTTCTTCGCATCGGCATCTGCCGTTGTAGTGGCTAAGGCGATCCCGGTGATTGTTGAAATTGACGAGACGCTGACTCTGGATCCGGTGGCGGTGGAGAAGGCGATCACTTCGCGCACGAAGGCTATTTTGCCGGTGCACATGCTTGGTCTGCCGTCAAAAATGGATGAATTACGAGCCATCGCGCGTAAGCACAAGCTGGTAATTGTCGAGGATACGGCTCAGGCGTTTGGCGGCAAATATCACGGTAAATATTTGGGGACGATTGGCGATATCGGTTGCATCAGTCTTGACGCTTACAAAGTCATTGGTACTGGTGAAGGCGGCCTGGTGCTCACCAATGATGAATGGATGTACACCAAGGCCCAGAGTTACCACGATGCGGCGGCTTGCTGGCGGCCGGACCGGTTTGCGCGTGAACGCAAGCCCGGCGAGCTGTTTTGCGGGGAAAACTATCGAATGCCGGAACTTTGCGCTGCAGTTGGCGTTGCGCAACTGCGCAAGCTGGATTGGATCTGCGATCGTACCCGCGCCACCTGGAAACAGATACGTACCGAAACCCGCCTGCCTGCCTGTGCCAAATGGGCTCCGACAAATGACGACGACGGGGTTTGCGGGTATGCGCTGGGTGTATTATTTGAGAATAATGATCAGGCGACCAAGGCCATTACTGCCGGAATCGGAATGGGCGGACTGGCGGCCGGCGATACCAAGGGCGTCCGCGACTGGCATGTCTACTGGAACTGGGAACATATTCTGGAGCAGAAAACCGCCACGCCTGAGGGCTGCCCGTTCAAATGCCCGCATGTCGGCAAGCTGCCCGACTACAAAGTGGATATGTGTCCCAACACGCGCGATATCATGCGGCGCCTGGCGAAGATTAGCATTGATCCGTCAATGACCGTAGCCGCTGCGTCTGTTGCAGCCGGAAAATTGACGGCAGATTTGAAGAAACTGTTTTAATCCGGAGTCGAAAATGATCAAAATTGATGTGTTGATAGATTTATTTTTCAAGGATCTGCCGTGGGAGCAAAGAATTGCCTGTATTGCGGAATGCGGTTACCGGCAGATCGAAACCTGGGCGGGCGGCGATGCGGAAGTGCTTAAAACAATGGGCTCCGCAGGCAAGCAGTGCGGCGTGGATCTGATAAGCATCGTGATGAACTTCGCGAGTCAGGATCAGGCGGCGCCAGTGCGCAAGGAAAACCGTCAGCGCTTCGTTGAGCAGATGGATCGCTATTCCGATTACGCGCTGGCTGCCGGATGCAGGCAGGGCATTGTCACAACCGGCCAATCGGCCGGCGGGCGGAACTATCAGGAACAGCGGGGCGCTTTGGTTGAGGCGCTGCGCGAAGCCGGAAACAAGCTGGCCCGCAAAGGATTCCGGTTAAATCTCGAGCCTTTGAATACGGAAGTTGATCACGCGGGGTATTTTCTCAATAGTCCGCAAGATGGTGTGGCGATCGTCAAGGAGGTGGGTCTGGAAAATGTCAGGCTGCTTTACGACGTTTATCACATGGGGATTATGACCGGTAATTTGACGGCGTTTATTGAACAGAATATCGAATGGATCGGCCATTTTCACTCTGCGGGAATTCCAGGCCGGCATGAATTATTTAACGGGGAAACCAATTATCCGTTCATATTAAAACGCATCGAGAACGCGGGTTACACCGGGTATTTAGGGCTGGAGTATGTGCCGTTATTGGAAAGTCGGGAGTCTTTGGTCAGAACCCGTGATTATCTCGCCGCTTGCGACTGATGCGGCGGGAAAACTTCTGGTAGCATCTAAAAAGATTGTTCAATAAGGCAGCTTTGGTCTATCTTCAGATCGTTGAGCTGGTTAGCAGATCAGGAATGCCGCTGGCGCAAAAGCCGCCAGATGGAGAGGGAGATGAGAAAGGGTTCGGGGTTCAGGCCGGATTTTACCTGAACCCTGATACCCTGAACTCTGGTTTCTCAGAGGAGAATTCAGGAGTCAGAATGCGAGATCCGGCTAAGACATTCGAGAATTGGGTGGTTTGGCAGCCATCGCAAGCCATTCTGAATTCTGACTCCTGAATTCTGGATACGCTTAGTAGTTAAGAAAATCGCATCATGAAAATTCTTGTCACCGGCAGCGCGGGGTTCATCGGGTTTCATGCAGCTGCTGCGCTGCTGCGAGACGGACATCAAGTGACAGGCCTTGACAACTTCAACGACTACTACAGCGTTACCCTGAAGCGTGACCGCTTTGCGCAACTTGCGACACACCCCGGATTTACCGGCGTGGAGGCGGATATTTGTGACGCAACGCGACTGGGCGTACTCTGCAAGGCGGAACGTTTTGAGGTAGTTTGTCATCTGGCCGCGCAGGCCGGAGTGCGTTATTCCCTGACTCATCCCCAAGCTTATGTGAAGGCCAACCTGGAGGGGTTTGTCAGCATTCTGGAAGCCTGCCGTCATGCGCAAACGCCGCGGCTGGTGTACGCCTCCAGCTCCAGCGTCTACGGCGGCAACACCAAGCTGCCATTTGCCGAGAGTGATCCTGTGGACCACCCCGTCAGCTTGTATGCGGCGACCAAAAAAGCTGACGAACTGATGGCCTGCACTTACAGTCACCTCTTTGGCTTTGAGACGGTCGGGCTGCGGTTTTTCACGGTCTACGGTCCGTGGGGACGTCCGGACATGGCGCTCTGGACCTTTACCGAAGCCTTGCTGGCGGGCTATTCGATTCCCGTATTCAATCACGGCCAGATGCGCCGGGATTTTACTTTTGTGGACGACATCGTAAGTGGCGTTGGCGCGGCGCTTGTGCGACCGATGCCGGAGCGCGCCTCGATATTCAACCTCGGCAATCATCGGGCCGAGAAACTGCTCGATATGATTCGCATTCTTGGACAGGCCCTCGGTGTGGAGCCGCGCATGGAGCTGCTGCCCATGCAGCCGGGCGACGTGGAAGCCACCTATGCCGACATCACCAAGGCGCGCGCGCTGCTCGGATTTGAACCCGCCACACCCATCGCGACGGGCATCCCGCGCTTTGTGAAATGGTATAAGGAGTATCATCATCTATGACCGCCATCCCCCTGCTTGATCTCAAAGCCCAGTACGCCACCATCCGTGACGAAGTGCGCGCGGCGGTGGACGCAGTGCTGGAGAGCCAGCACTTCATTCTCGGCCCGGTCGTGGATGCCTTCGAGGCCGCCTGTGCACGCGCTATCGGCGTGCGCCATGCGATCGGCGTTTCGTCCGGCACGGATGCGCTGCTGATGGCATTGATGGCCGAGGGCATCGGGCCCGGCGACGAGGTCATCACCTCGCCCTACACCTTTTTCGCCAGCGCCGGTTCGATCGCGCGGCTGGGCGCCCGCCCGGTGTTCGTAGATATTGATCCCGTTACCTATTGCCTGCAACCGGACCAGGTGGCGGCCTGTGTTACTTCCCGCACCAGGGCCATCATGCCGGTGCATCTGTACGGACAACTGGCCGACATGGCGCCGCTGTGCGCGCTGGCCGCCAAACATGGACTGGCCATCGTTGAGGACGCCGCTCAAGCCATCGGCGCCGCTCGCGACGGCCGTCAAGCCGGCACCTGGGGTGGCTACGGCTGCTTCTCGTTCTTCCCCTCCAAGAATCTCGGCGGCGCCGGCGACGGCGGGCTGGTGACGACTGATGACGAGGCCTGCGCCGCGCGCTTACGAATGCTGCGTGGACATGGCATGGAACCAAAATATTATCACCGGATTGTCGGCGGCAACTTCCGTCTGGATGCGTTGCAGGCCGCCGTACTGCTGGCCAAGCTGCCGCACCTTGAGGCGTGGACCAACCGCCGCCAGGCCAATGCGGCGCGCTACGACCGCTTGTTTCTCGCCGCCGGCCTTGCGGCGCCGTCGGGACCGGTGGGCCTGCCGGTGGCCGGCGCGGGCCGTCACGTGTTCAATCAATACATAATCCGTGTGCCACGGCGTGACGCATTGATGGCATTTCTGAAGGCGCGGCAAATCGGCTGCGAAGTTTATTATCCGCTGGCCCTGCACATGCAGGCTTGTTTCGCCACGCTGGGTTATCGGGAGGGAGCTTTTCCGGAGAGCGAGCGGGCCGCCTGTGAGACGCTGGCGATTCCAGTCTATCCCGAACTGACCGATGCGCAGGCAGGCGTAGTGGTGGAAGCAATCCGGGCGTTTTTCGCGGGCAACTGAAAGGGCGTTCAGTGACGCAGCGGTCTATTGCGCGCCGGTGGCATTGCGTATTGTGCGCAGCGTTTCGCGGTCTTTGATGGATAACTCCACGCGGGTGCTGATTAGCTCGTCGGCCAGCTTGCCGGCCTTCTGTTTGTCGCCGTGTTTGAGATAGGCTTCGGCCAGATGGAGTTGCGCAGAGGGGTCTGAAGCATTCAGTTTGACTGCGCTGAGCAGCGCCTCCAGCGCCTCCGGATAGCGCCCCTGCTTGGTCAGCAGCACCCCCAGCGTATCCATGGCGGCATAGGACTGATTGTTGATCGTCAGTGCTTCGCGGACCATCTGTTCGGCCTCGACGAGCGAGTTGCGTTCCTGAAGCACCCAGGCCAGGTCATTCAACGTGGCGAAGCTGCGCGCCTTCTCAAGGCTGCGCCGGAAGGAGCTTTCGGCAAGCACAAATTCGCCGCGCCGGACCTGCAACGAGCCCAGCACGTAATTGCCGAACGCGCTGTCCGGCTGCACCGTCAAGAGGCGCTTCACGTGCTGTTCGGCGA
>JBAXJV010000125.1:0-7820 GCA_037137675.1 bacterium
GGCACGCCGTCCACCGGCAAGCTTGTGACGGCGCTGCGGATGATGGGCTTCGCCAAGGTCTTTGACACAAACTTTGGCGCGGACTTAACCATTGTTGAGGAAGCCACCGAGTTTTTGACGCGCTTGCAGAAAAACGAGCGCCTGCCTCTGATCACCTCCTGTTCGCCGGGCTGGGTCAACTATCTCGAGAAATTCCACCCCGAATTGATTCCCAACACTTCGAGCTGCAAGTCGCCGATGAGCATGCTCTCGACATTGATCAAAACCTTCTATGCCGAACAAAACGGCCTCAACCCCAAAGATATTTATGTCGTGGCCGTGATGCCATGCACGGCCAAAAAGTTTGAGCGCACGCGGCCCGAGCATCAGGCCCCCTGGGGTGCGCCTTACACGGATGCGGTAGTCACGACCCGCGAGTTAATCCGGATGATGAAATGCATGGGCATTGACTACCGGGATCTGCCTGACGGCACTTTTGACACGCCGCTTGGCATCAGCTCCGGCGCGAGCGATATTTTTGGCGCCACCGGCGGCGTGATGGAAGCCGCGCTTCGCACGGCTTACGAAAAGCTCACCGGCAAGCCCTGCCCGGACCTGGACTTCGTTCAGGTGCGCGGCGTCGAAGGCGTCAAGGAAGCCTCGCTGGAAATCGCCGGCATGACGGTCAACATCGGCGTCGCCAATGGCCTGCACAATGCCAAGGTATTGCTCGAGAAAGTGCGGAGCGGCGAAAAACAATTCCATTTGATCGAGATCATGGCCTGCCCGGGCGGTTGTGTCGCGGGCGGCGGCCAGCCCTATCCGCCCGCCGGGATGCACGTGCTCGATCCGGAGCTGGCGCGCCTGCGCGCCAAAGCGCTCTACTCCATCGATACCGGAAAATCCATCCGCCGCTCGCACGATAATCCGGCCGTGATCACGCTCTACGAGGAGTTCCTTGGCGGGCCCAACAGCCACCATGCGCACGAGCTCCTGCACACGCACTACCAACCGAAGTTCCCGCGAGGTGTTGTATGATTGTCTCCGAGTTGATGCAGGCTGAAAACGATAAAGCCAGGACCGCGCTGCCTGCGGAGATTGTAAGCTACATTGAATCCGTGCGCCGGTGCGAGCACGGCGAAAGCTATCTGATTGCCGTCTTGCACAAGGTTCAGGAGCACTTCGGATATCTGGACGTGCAGCACATGAATGCGGTCTCGCAACTGATGCAGATTCCGTCGGCCAAGGTGACGGGGGTGGCCAGCTTTTACCACTTCTTCACCTTTGTACCGCGCGGGAAACATAAGCTGGCCATCTGTCTCGGCACAGCCTGCTTCGTCAAGGGGGCGGGACGGGTGCTCGATAAGATCAAAGAGCTGCTGCACTGCGATGTTGGTCAAACCACCAAGGATCAGATGTTCTCACTCGATGTCGCCCGCTGCGTGGGCGCCTGCGCACTGGCGCCGGTTTTGATCGTGAACGAGAAGGTCTACGCAGGCGTTAAGCCGGAAGACGTGGCGCGGATTCTCGGAGAGTACGGATTTGTGGCGAAAAAGTGACGGTTGGGGAGACGCTGATGGCCAAAAAAATTCTGATTGTAGACGACAACACCGACTACACCAAGTCGGTGACCCCCTTGCTGGAAAAAGCCGGATACGTGTTGAAGGTGGCGGCGACCGGAAACGACGGGATCAAGCAAGCCAAAGCCTGGAAGCCGGAGCTTATCATTCTTGATTTGCTGATGCACAGCCGGACCGAAGGCTTCGACGTCAGCCGCAAGCTGGCGGCGATGCCGGAGCTCAAAGGCACGCCGGTGGTTCTGATTACGGGTGTGCGCAAAGCTTTTCATTTACCCTTCGCGCTGGAACCGGACCCCAAGTGGCTGCCGGTGACAAAGGTGCTCGAAAAGCCGCTCCGGAATGGCCGGCTGCTGCAGGCGGTTGCCGACTTAATCGGCAGCACCTGAAGCTGCGTGCCGCTCTATAAACGCGGCTTTTCAGCAACCCCGCTGCCCGTCCATTCTTCTCATTCGCAGATTGCCCCCCCGCAGAACTGCCCTGCACCTGTCTCGCGTCGGGTCAAGTCGGTTGCTGACGGGACCCGACAAATCTATTATTCTTGAGGTGGACTTCACTGTGCCCAGGAGAAGCTGAGCGCATTGTTCAGCAGGTTGTTTAGAGAAACAAACAAAGGTCCATTTGCGACGGACAAGGAGCGCGTTTTGAGAGTAATACTGGCAACGATTGCGCTGGAGCCCGATCGCTGGACTTCGTTTAAGGAACCACGCATGGATTTGATCGAACTGCTGCCGGTAGTCAAACAGGCGGGGTTCGACAAACTTGAAGTCTGGCAGAATCACATCAGCCTCCGTCCGCTTGCGGCCATCCGGGCAATTAAGGCGAAGAGCGATGAACTGGGGGTGGCTTTTCCTTACATTGGCGCCTACCCGGTCTTTACGGCAACAGGCGCCGAAGCGTTGGAGCAGGAGCGGATCCAGGCGGATATTTTAGACAAGGCTGAAATCCTGGGCACCCGCAACCTTAAAATCATGCTGGCATGCGGCCTGCATGGCGGATCGGCCACCCCTGAACAGATCAAGCAGGTTGCCGATCGTTTCGGGCGCTGGTACAACGCGGCGAAAATGCGTGGAATTGGCATGTGCGTGGAATTGCATGGCGGAACGGTGTTTGATCCTGTCGAAGCCGGCGAGCATTTTATGCAGGTCTATCCCGGACTTGATTTCACGATCTGCTATCAAGCCTATGATTTTACCAATACGGATAAGGCGCTGGCGCTGGCGGACCGTTTCCCCGGAAAAATCAGCCATGTTCATCTTCAAGCGCCCCAGCCAGAAAACAAGGGCGGGATGTATGCTTTGCTGGAAGAAGGGACGCTTGACTACACACGCCTTCTTCCGCACATCCTCCGCAATAATCCGGGCGCCACCATGACGCTTGAATTTGTCCGGCACTGCATTCAGAACAACAAGCCGTTTGAGCTGCAGCCGGTTTTAGAGAGCGCCCGCAAGGACGCTGCATTTGTGGAAAGGATTACTGTAAATGTCGCAACTCATTAAGCTGTGCTCTATCCCATGAAGCGCACCGGCTATAAACGATTTAGCGCTGCGGGCGCGCTTTTTCTGCTACTCGCCGGCGTGTCCATGGCTGCGGCGGCGCAGACGGCGGAACCGGGGCCGCCGCAGTTTCAAGTTTCGACATTCAATCTGGGCATCACCGGCGCCACGCTCACGGGCGCCGAATGGGCCAATGCCCTGAATGCAGGCGGATGGTGTCATGCCTCGCCGGCCCCGGGCGCTTCGCGGTGGAATCGCCGGCCTCCGGAAGTTCCGCCTGCCCGCTGGGTCTCGGTGATCATGGCGGGGTTCGGCACGCAAGCCCATGCCTGGGTTTTCATGTTCGATGGATCAAATGGTACGCCGAGGCTTCTGGCTCATCTTCCCTATGAGCCCACCCCGCTTCGCGGCGGATCCACGGCCTGGATCAGCCCGACGCCCCGGCTGGCGGCGGCCTTCCAGACCGGCTACCGCCGTGGTATCACATACGGCGAGCAACCGCAGCTGGCGATCAAGGTCCGGGAATGGCAGCGGACCGAAGAGGCGGATGGAGGACCTGACGCCCTTCTGGATACTTCAGCCGGCACGTCAACAGCATCAGAAGAAGCCCCGACGGTGAAGGTCGGCGATGCGCTATCCGCCATGGAAGTCATGCTCTGCGCCGCACTCTGCGAAAATGGATTGATTGCTCCCGCAGGCGAAGCCGGTGGATCGCCCCTCGATCTGGAGGTCCGCTTCGGCTTCCGTACGGCTTCGCTCCGCCTGTCGCGACAGGCCGGGCAGGCCGCCATCACGCGCCGCAAGGAAAGCATTCCTGAAAACCACATTGAAGAGGTCCTGCGCCGTCTTGTTTTCGAGATAACTCACACAAACAGCCTTTCCGATTTCAGCTTGCTCGGCGACGGGCCATTCAGCCTGCTGGACGCCCGGCCCAATCGGGTGGTCGTTGCAGCCGACGGGCGTCTGGCCTCCTACGATCCCGGCAGCGGGAAACGGCTCTGGCCGCCGCCATCCGCCAAGCCTCCGGGCAAACCCGCTCATGATCTGTTTGTGGCCCGCCCGGACGCTTCCAACGTCCGGCAGATTTTCCGCTTAACGAAAAGACTGGCCGCCGTAGATCCGGCATCCGGACAGGAAACGCCACTTGCCCCCGACGCTCCGGCAAAGTCATGGGCCTTTACTGTGTGCGCCGACGGCGCTGTGGTGACGGCGTCCGGCACCCGCCTTTGCGCGTTGAGGAATGGAGAGGAACGCTGGCATCAAGACGAGCTCTCCGAGATCACAGCCGGGCCAGCCGCGCAGGAGAATCGCGTGTTTACGGGCACGGCAGAAGGGCTGGTGGTTGCCCGCGCGCTCGATTCCGGAAAGGAACTCTGGCGAGCGCAACTTTCAGGACCCTGCTGGGGGGAGGTCGTTGCCGCCGATGGGTTGCTGCTCGTGTTCGTCCGTGGCGAAGATTCTTTGACGGCCCTGAGGGCTGCGAATGGATTGCCGGCGTGGAAACAGTCCGTGGGCGACATTCTACTCAAGGCCCCGGTCCGGATTGGCAATCGCTGGCTGGTTGCGGGCAAGAATAATCGCATTCTACTTCTGGCCGCAGCGGATGGCGCCATTGTTGCCGGCACGACCTGGCCGGCCTGGCTGGTGGACATTCTGCCCGTGGCCGGCGCAAGCCGCAATGTCGTAGCTTGCACGGACATCCGTGGCCGGCTCACGCTTCTGGATGCGGCGACGTTGAAGCCGCTGCGCGAAGACCGCTTGCCAGGCCGGCCCGCCGGTGAGCTTCTCTACGCCCCGGCGTTCCCGGTCAGATGGGGCGCGCCGGCCGGAGACGGCGACAACTTTGGTGGCTTATTTAAGAGTGAGATCAAACCGGCGCTCCTGATGGGCGACGAAACCGGCTTTCTTTACATCATACCCATGCCATGAACACAATCCGCCGCCATTTCATTGCTGCCACCGCCTGCCTGCTGGCGTTTTTTTCCTGGCACCAGCCTGCTCTAGCGATAGATCTGGACATGGGCTTAAATGAAAAAACTGACGAAGAGGATGTCACCAAATGGCTCGGCGAGGAGGTCAAGCGGGATTTCGATCGGATGGGAGGCGTGCATCTTTCTCTGCTGGCTGACTGGGATGCCGTGCAACACCACGCCTCACCCGTGCCGACGTCCACTAACGCCCCATGTCATTGGAAAGAGACCCTGGATGGAATCGTTAGTCCTCTGGACAGCGGCGGCATCAGCACGCTCATCGCGGTGCCGGAAGCGGCGTCCTACCGGATATTTCTGAGACATCAACTAGACGCCCGAACTCCCAGGCCTGTTACACTGACGCTGATTCCCCAGAAGGCCGGCGCGCCGCTGGCAGGAACAAATGCTGCGCCGCAGCGTTACGAGGCGGCTGGCACTGGCTTGCTACACCGCTTCGGGCAGAAGCCTTTGAACGGCGCACTGACAGGCAAGCAGCAGGAAAAAACCCTGCCACTCCGGTTCGAGTCCGAAACCCAGCTTATTGCCGCACCCTCCGCCGCTATGCTGGTCTGGGAATACTGGGATGTCGCCCTCACGCAGGGCGTTTATAGAGCCACGCTTTCGGATGCCGACAATGGAGCGCGTGCACACTCCCTGTTCCTGACCCGCAGTCGTGATTTCCGGCCCAGCTTCTCTTCTGTGCTCCAGGACCGGACGCTAAACCGGCTCTACATGAGGTTCCGCCCCCTGACCGCCGGAATCACGACCCGCAAGCCCTTTACCGTTTCTGCCCAGCTGGGCTATCACTGGCAAGGACGGCATCCGCCCGGCGGCACGGAAGACTGCTGGAGCTGGCCGATCGGGACTATACCTGCGACAGCGCCGGGCGAATGGTCGCCCTTTATCGAAGCGACTGACGCCGTCGTTCCAGGTCCCGGACCATGGTCCACTTGCAACCTCTACTTCACCGGCGTTACAGCCGGCGAGATGGATATTCAATTCGCCTGGTTTCCGCATGCACAAGCTGTGGAACGGACGCTGCGAACCGGGGTCGGTGAGGACGGACACGCCATGCTGCGCATTCCGAACGGGCTCTGGCCGGTCAAGCCTCGCGCGGGAGTTCCGGCGTGGGGTATGTGGGACCCGGCTTTGCTGGATCTGATTCTGTCGCAGGAAGCCGTGATTGCACGGTACTTTGCCTGGGCCGATCAGGCCGCTGAGCGACTGCAGTTGAAGCCGGATCACCCGCGCTTGCAGTATATCCGTTTGTTCTCCTCCTGCCGCGTGCCGATGGCGAACCGCGTGCGCGCCGCCGGAATGCTGGCGAAGCTGGGCATCAACTGGATTGACGGTGCGCCCGCAAGCGTTGTGAAACAATTCGGACTGCACGACGAACTTTGCGCCTACAACCAGAGCAGCCCGCTCGGCGTGGCCCGCGGCATGAGCGATGCAGACCGGAAACGGGTAACCAAAATCAAGATCGGCGACGAGATCAGCACCTTGACGTCGCCGGAAGTTATCAATCAGAACGCCGCCAAGCGGAGCGATTTTCAAAGCTATCTGGCGGAGCAGGCGCGCCTGGAGGGCCTTGACCTGCCCTCCTTTATGGGCGTTCAAAACATGGATGAGATTGACTGCATCGGGGCGCTCTCCGCCAACCCGGGGCGATTCGAACGCCGGCTTTTCTATCATTCGCAGCGCTTCGGACATATCACGACGTGCGACGATTACGCCGCCCTTGTGCGGAACTTTGAGCAGCTCCTTCCAAACGCCCGGATTTACAACAACTACTCGCCGCACCCGGTTTTTCTGACAGGCACCACAATGAACCACAGCGACTGGTTTGTCCTGCCGCGTCATCAGGCGCAGACGCTCGGCTGGGCCGAGGACTGGGCTACCGGCGGAAGTTGGGGCCTCGGCACCGCGTATCAGTGCACGAGCTTTTTCGCCGCATTGCTGGATTGCGCCGTACGCAAACACGGCTATCCCTCCGGGTTCTACGTGGGCTCGAATTGCGGCGGCAGCGCCCAAAAAATCTTCGGTTGCGTCGCCGAGGGCTTGACCTGGCTGCACCTTTACGATTGGGGCCCGCTCGATAGCTGGGCTGAGGGCAGCAACGCCTGGAGCGACAACCAAAGCGAGTATTACGCCGTCCTGTGCGCCGCTGCCGCGCTCGGGCCGGCCGACACCATCATCGGCAAAGGACGCCGTGAACCGCGGCGGACAGCCATTCTCTACAACCGCAGCCACGAGATCATGAGCGCGGGGGCCGGACGCCTGAACCATGATTGGATGTGGACCTTCATTGCGCTAAAGAGCGCGCAAATCCCCGTGGACGTGATCATCGAGGAAGACCTGACCGACGACGGGCTCAAGCGCTACGACTGCATCGTGCTGGGCGGCTTCAATCTGGCCGGGCGGGATCTGGCCGCCTTGCGCAGATGGGTGGAGGCTGGCGGGCTGCTGGTGGGAAATGGCGGGGCTGCTGTACGGGATATTTACAACGATCCGCTCTCCGGAACAGTCGAATTGTTTGGCGCCCGGCAGCGCCAGGCAGGCGCAGACAAGGCGGGCTCGGTGGCTCTGGTAACGTTCCCGGCTTCCGCCTGGTTTTCCGCCGCGACGCTGACAAACAGGGCCGGCGTTACCTTCATTCTGGAGCCCACGACGGCCACGCCTCTGGCAACCTACGGCGGCGGCGGGTGCGCGGCAACGGTCAGGGCGCTGGGCAAAGGCCACGCTCTCCTGCTCGGCTTCCAGCCGGGCTACGCTTTCCGGGATAGCGACAAAACTGCCGG
>JBAXJV010000126.1:0-7790 GCA_037137675.1 bacterium
GATTATTTCTGCAGTTAACGCAGCCGACGGTATCTCCACCATGGCACCGACAGGCATCTCGGGATCGAACGCCTTCCCCTCGTTACGCAGCTCTTCCTTACAAGCTTCCACGATCTGATTCGCCTGACGCACTTCCCCTACGTTGCTGATCATCGGATACATCATGCTGACACGGCCCAACGCGCTTGCGCGCAGTATCGCGCGTATTTGCGTCTTAAAAAGCGCAGGCTGAGCCAGACAGAAGCGGATCGCCCGGAAGCCCAGAAACGGATTAATCTCGTTTGGCACACGCACGCTGGATGCGAATTTATCGCCGCCCAGATCCACCGTGCGAATAATCACCGGGCGCGAGGCCATGGCCTTGGTGGCCTCCCCATACGCCGCCAGCTGTTCATCCTCGGATGGCAACGTCTCTCGCGAAATGTACAGGTATTCTGACCGGAAGAGACCGATGCCCTGCGCGCCAGATTGCAATACCATCGGCAGTTCGGAGACCAGCTCCACGTTGGCCGAAAGGACGATCGCATGGCCATCGGAGGTCTCGGCAGGCTGGTCACGCAGCGTTCCGAGCTCGATCTCGATCGTACGCCGCGCTTCAGTATGCGCGACCGCCTTCCGGCGGCGCTCAAAGGAGGGGCGCAGGACAACCTCGCCGCTGGATCCGTCTACTAGAATTTCCTCGCCTGCTTTAACAAGCTGGCTGATATCACGCAATCCCACCACGGCCGGAATTCCAAGCGCACGCGCCATAATCGCAGTGTGCGATGTCGGGCTGCCCTGATCCGTCGCAAAACCGAGCACCAGCTCACGCTGCAGGGTGGCCGTCTCCGAGGGAGCTAGATCCACTCCGACAATCACGCTGCGCACAGACATACCGGTCAGCGGAGTGCGCGCAGAATCGGAGAGGTTGCGCATCAATCGCCGCGCCACATCCTTCACGTCGCTGACCCGCTCGCGCAGATAGTCATCCTCTACGCGCGAAAGAATTTCGTTATAACTTTCGGATGCCAGGCGGACCGCGTGCTCGACGTTGGCGTGCCGCTTCAAAATCCCGTCGAACACTTCGGAAATGAAAGCCGGATCATCAAGCACAAGCTTGTGCATGTCAAAAATGCCAGCGTGCTGACTGCCGGCCTGTTCTTCCACATGCCTTTGAATCTCAGTCAATTGCCGTCGCGTCTCAATCACAGCGTTTTCCAACCGCATGAGCTCTGCCGGAGCCTCACCCTCCGTCAATCGCCGTTCCGGAACCAAACGGTCGTCAGCTATAAGCAGAAATACTGGCGCTACGGCAATGCCCGGCGATACGCCAATGCCTCTCAGAATCATCTCGCCAGAACTGGGCTTGCGAACTGCTGGCATATTACTTCTCATTCTTCATCGAACTTGCGTTTAACAAGCTCTTCCAAACGATCAAGCGCGAGCTCCGCATCCACGCCCTGCGCCGTAATTCTCAGGATCGTCCCGCACTCGGCCTCCATCGTCATCAGCCCCATGATGCTCTTGCCGGACACAGCGTTGCCGTCCCGTTCGACCATAATGTCGGCTTCGAACTGCGCGGCCGTTCGCACGAAAAGCGCAGCAGGGCGCGCGTGCAGCCCCAGCGAGTTGATTATTTTCACCTCGCGGACAAGCAACCGGTTGGCCCCGCTGGATGTTTTACTAGTCACTGGTTTTACCATGCTCAGTCAAAAGGGCGATCAGCTTCTCATCCATTTCCTTGGCAGCATCATGACCCAGTTGTTTAAGTTTCTGATCCAGCGCAGCCACCTCGATCAAGTTGGACAGTCGCGCCCCGGCGCTACCGGCAGTGCCACACATGGGATCGACACGCCAAAATACTCCCGTTTGCGCACCTGCTGTCCACTGCGGTCTTCGTTGACATTAACCGAGCCATCCTGCCGTACCAGAGTGACAACCATATCAAGCCGCTTTTCGCCACGGACGGAAGCCACACCGAACAAGCTGGGCACATGGATGATCCCCATGCCGCGGATTTCCATATGAAAACGAGTGACCCCGATAGCCGTCCCGATCAGCGAGCCAGAACTGTCCAGACGCAGCCGCGTCACATCGTCGGCGATCAAACTATGCCCCTTCTTGACCAGCGCCAGAGCCGTTTCGCTCTTGCCAACACCAACCTTGCCTTCGATCAGCACCCCCACGCCAAGAATTTCAACCATCGTGCCCTGCGCGTTCATCTGCGGCAGCGTCAGTCGCTCCAACACCAGAGTGGCGGCATTGATGAATTCTTTGGTGATCAGCGGCGTACACAGGACCGGCGTGTGAAATTCCTGACCCAGATCAATCAATTCTGAAAACACACGCGACCGGCGGGTCATCACAATGCAGGGCACACGCCTGGCAAACAACTGGCGCAAACGCTGCAAACGCACGGACTCGGAAAGCGAATGCAGATAGGCCATCTCGGCATGACCTAAAATCTGAATGCGGCGGTGAGCAAAGTACTGAAAAAAACCGGTCAGGGCCAAACCAGGCCGGTTAATCGCGAGTTCCGCCACCCTGCGCGACAACCCGGCCTTACCGGTCTCCAATTTCAGGCACAACCGTTCCCGGCCCGCATCTAAAAATTCGGCTACGGACACACCTGACTTATGTTTCTTCCCGTCAGCCATGACCGTCATCCGGCGCAACCTCGGCAGCAGAAACCGAGCCCGGCGTCTTGTGTTCATTCCGCCGGTCAACGGATCGCCGCAATTGGGCATGCGCCTTATCCACAACTGCGTCCACCGCAGCGTACATATCCTCATGCTCCGCATGCGCTTCAACCATAATATCCCTGCTGGCGTGCGCAAGCACCTCCACGCGGTTTATAAACTTCTGCATGTCCATGATCACACGCAGACGATCCAGACGCGGAAATTCAACCACAAGCTTTTCCACGCGTTTTCGCGCATAGTCGCGCATACTTTCAGTGACACTTACATGACGTCCAACTATTTCAATTTCCATTCTGCATCCTCCCTGACAAACTACATACTGAATCGCGGCCCCAAATACAACTCCCGACTAACGGCATCATTAATCAGAAAATCACTTGTTCCTTCACGCAGCACCTTGCCTTCACAGATTAAATAGGCCCGGTCCACAATGGCCAGAGTCTCGCGGACACTGTGATCGGTGATCAGAATACCCAACCCCTGCTGCTTAAGCGCCTTAACGATCTCCTGCACGTCGTATACCGCCAGCGGGTCCACACCGCTAAAGGGTTCGTCGAGCAGGATCATCGCTGGATCAGTCACCAGGGCACGGGCTATCTCTAACCGGCGCCGTTCACCACCGCTCAGGGTCAAGGCTTTCTGCTTCGCCAGATGCAAAATGCCCAAATCCTCTAACAATTCGCGCAATCGCCGGCGCTGCGCCGAGGGTTCCATACGGCGCGTCTCCAAAATCGCCATGATGTTTTCAGCCACTGTCATCGTCCGGAAAATAGAGGGTTCCTGAGCCAGATATCCAATTCCCATTCGCGCACGGCGATACATCGGCAGGCGCGTCACGTCGTGTCCACGAAAGAAAATCCGCCCCGCTGTAGGCTCAACCAAGCCGGTCAGCATATAAAAGGTCGTCGTCTTACCGGCGCCATTGGGACCTAACAGCCCCACGATTTCGCCTGGTTGCACGGTGATATCAACGCCATTTACCACCTTGCGCCCATGGTAAGACTTAACCAGCTTTTCGGTATTGATCAGTGGATCCACGTGATTAATCCTTCAGCATTTTATCCAAACCACTTTCGCCCGGCATGATCGTCAGCACCGCGTCCTCGCATTTGGCCTTCTCTTCATAACGGTAAAAGATAATACGCGAACCCTGGAGAACGTCCTGACCACGCACCATTTTCGGATTACCAGTCAGCACGAGCAGCCCTGATTTGACACTGTAAACCGCACGCTGACAGGTTGCCCAACGGTCAGTCTGCTCGACTCGCACATGCCCCGATGCAATCACCGTCTCGGGCTGGTTATCCACGCCAAAGGTCACAGTAATCTGATCCGCCGTGATCGTTACAGACGGATCAACGACCTTCACGTTCTCATCAAACACAGCCTTCCGGTCAGCGTAATCGAAAGTCAACCGCTTGGCAGTTATCACCGTGGCATTGGTGCCAGCGGCCCCGAAACTGGCTTTTGCAAGCTTTTCGGCGCCATTTCCCGCACTTGCATGCCCGGCTACTGCCGCCACACTCAGCAGGCAGATCACCGCAATTGCACTTCCCATGCTTAAACTTCTGTTCGTCATTACGGTTTCTCCGTCTTCATCCAACGCCGCACTCCAGTCATTTCCACACGCACCTGATCAAGTAATTCCATCCGTTTGGTTGCACCATCAAAACGGAACCCGGTTCCACTGATCGTCACCGTGTCCCGTTCCAGACTCACAAGTCCGTCCGAAGTCACCATGCGGCTCGTTGGATCGTACTGGCACTGCCCGGTCTTAATCTGCGCATCACGCACTCCGTCGTTGTACAAGGTGAGGGTCACGCCCATTAAATCCACCTTTCCGTCGGTCCGTATGCGTGCCTCTTCACCAACCAGCTCAGATTTAAGCCTGCCTTGCTTGTCCCGGTCAGGCACGCGAAAGCCCTTAATCACACCCGGTTGCGGCATTTGTGCCAACACGGACGCCACGCCGATGATGGCGGCAAACAGCCCCATCCGTGCGCGCTTCGAGTTATGTCTTTGCCAGTATTTCATCGATCCCAGTGAGAGTATGCCATAAACGTGTAAGGGTTGACAAGGCAACGGCATTGGCCGCGTCGGAAAGCGCCTTGGCCGGCGTCACATGTGTTTCAATGAAAACTCCGTCGCAACCAGTCGCAACGGCCGCCCGCGCCAGAGCCGGCGCCCAGCGTCCGTCACCGCCGGAGTGATCGCCACCAGCCCCGGGCTTCTGCACACTATGGGTGGCGTCAAACACCACGGGATACCCATATTCGCGCATGACCAGCAAGCTGCGCATGTCAGCCACCAGATTATTGTAGCCAAATGAAACACCGCGCTCAGTCAGAATAATCTGCCGGTTGCCCGTGTTTTCAATTTTTTCGATGATGCTCCGCATGTCCCACGGCGCCAGAAATTGACCCTTTTTGATATTCACCGGCTTACCGCTCTGCCCGAGCGCCACCACCAAATCGGTTTGCCGGCACAGGAAGGCCGGCAGCTGCAGCACATCCACCACCGCAGCCGCGGCTTCAACCTCTTCGACGCCGTGCACGTCGGTCAGCAGCGGCAAACCGTAGCGTTCCTTAACCTCGCGCAAAATTTCCAATCCTTTGATCAGGCCGGGCCCGCGGTATGAACGCAGGGATGACCGGTTGGCCTTGTCGTAGCTCGCCTTAAAGACCAGCGATACGCCCTCTTCGGACGCCCAGCGCGCCAGCCTTCTTGCGATATCCAGGCAGCCCTTGCGACTTTCGATCACGCAAGGCCCCGCAATCAAAGCCAGACGCGCCCGTCCGCCAATCGCCACACCGCCCATGTTTACCGTCCGAATCATAATTGCCTCTCTATTTTACTCCTGATTTCGTTACTGTTACAGGTGTTTAGGCTGTAGGCTGTTAGACTGTTAGGAAAACCATGGGGGAACTTGTCGCATTCGCGTTACCAGCGATGGAGCAATGCCATCGTTCCGTCGGTTAAATTCGTGTGATCACATTGCCGTTTCCTAACAGTCTAACAGCCTTCAGTCTAAACAACCTCCCTTGCTTTCACTCCGCCAGCCCGGCGCGACGCAGAGCCGCTTCGGCACGCGGCACGTCGTCCGGCGTGTCCACCCCGATCCCGGCACAAGCTGTTTCCAGCACCAGTATCGCCGCGCCCATATCCAAGGCCCTTAATTGTTCAAGTTTTTCAGCACGTTCGAGCAGACACGGTGACTCGGCCACCATTTGCCTTAGAAAATCCCGCCGATATCCGTAAATCCCGATGTGCCGGAAATGTCGCAATCCCACCGGAGCCGCGTCGCGGACATACGGAATCGCCGCCCTCGAAAAATACAGCGCCCGACCGCGCCGGTCGCAGACCACCTTCACCACCGCCGGATTCGCCAGGTCGGCAGGATCGTCAAGCGGCGCCGCCGCCGTCGCCATCGCCCATTCGGACTCGGACGCCAGACGCTGCGCCAGACTTGTGATCAGCTTGGGATCGATCAGCGGCTCGTCGCCTTGAATGTTTATCACCACTTCGGCCGCATCGCCCGCCACCGCCTCGGCGATGCGGTCGGTTCCTGAAGGATGATCAGCACGGGTCATCACCACCCGTCCGCCATGCGCTTCCACAACCGTGCGGATGCGATCGTCATCCGTCGCTACGCAAACATCGTCCAACCCAGCCGCCTGACGCGCGCGTTCCAGCACCCAGATCACCAGGGGCTTGCCACAGAGCGGAATCAGACTCTTGCCCGGCAATCTGGTCGAGCCATAACGCGCCGGAATTACGCCGATCACACGTGGTTTATCAGCCGGCATCACGCACCACCGCTTGCAGAAGTTCATCCGGCGTACAACTCGCCGTGCCCAGTTTGCCAACCACCACACCCGCCGCATCGTTGCCCAGCGCCACCGCCTCCAGCGGTGTGCCGCCGGCCGCCAGCACCAGAATGCAAGTAGCGATCACCGTGTCACCCGCCCCGCTCACGTCGAAAACCTCGCGCGCCCGTGTCGGAATCAACATCGGCGCCACGCCTGAGGCGGCCAAATACATGCCCTGCGCGCCGAGCGTGATGATCAGCTGCGCCAGATTCCATTTGGCCAGCAGCAGCTCGCCCACCCGCCGCAGAGTCGCATCCTGCAACGGATCGCCCGCAATCGCATTGCGCGGCGGCAAACCAGCGCAGATGTGCGCCTCGCGGCAGTTGGGTGTCGCCAGCGTCAGCGAGTTAAAGCGCAACGCTTCGTTCTCCTTGGGATCTAGTCCCACTGGAATCCCGGCACGCGCAGCCGCTTCAATCACGACATCCACCACGCGCTGTCCGACAACGCCTTTGCCGTAATCCTCGATCACAACCCCGGTGCTGGCAGCCACCGCCACCCGCACGCGCGCACAAAATTCTTCCACCACGGCATCCGATAATTTGACACCCGGCTCCCAGTCCACGCGGCAGACCTGCTGGCGCTCGGCCACAACCCGCATTTTAACGCTCGTCGGTGCATTTCTATCAGTCAACACGGCGTCGGCGCCAATCTCCTGCCCGGCCAGCAGCCCGCGCAATTCCTCGCCTGCGGAATCGTCGCCGACGGTGCCCGCCAAAGCCGCGCCGCCGCCCAGCGCACGCAAATTGACGGCCACATTAGCCGCGCCGCCCGGCATACGCTTTTCGCGCCGCACGCGCACCACCGGCACCGGCGCCTCGGGCGAAATCCGCTCGACGCTACCGTACAGATACTGATCCAACATTAGGTCGCCAACCACTAAAATACGCTGCCGCGCAAAGGCGGCCACCAATTCACGGGCTCGTTCCAATGCAATCATTTCCACACTCCTTATTGCTGCGGCACCGGCGGATGGTTTGTGATCGCCACCACCGGTACAGCGCCCGTTGCGCCAGCAGGCACAGCCGCGCCTGGTGGTATCAAGCTGTTCCAGATGCCGCGTTCGGACAATTTTAAAAACGGCTGACCACGGCAGGCCAGCCATTCAAGCCGGCACTCGATCCCCGTACGTCCACTTTCAATCACTTGCGCCACGCTTCCGTTGACCACCCAGCCGGGACGGTCGGGGAGCGACACCGGGGTCAATCGCCTCGGCAGCGACACCAGGGTCAACCGCCTC
>JBAXJV010000127.1:0-7755 GCA_037137675.1 bacterium
CATTGGCATATCGGGAACCAACACGCAGAACAAGCCCTACTACTCCATCTACACCACCAACTTTCCCAACGCGGCCTGGTTTGTTTCTTACAACGGCGGCCATCTCAAGGCCCCCACCAATGCCAGCGGACAATGGGATGGTACGACCACGCAGGGTGCCGGGCCCAACGTGGCCCAGCCAACCTCCGCCAGTACCAGCGGACTATGGTTCGGCTATGAGTGGAACGCCTTCGAACTCACCTTGGACGGCAATCCCGAAGACGTGGGCGACACCACCTACATCAATCAGTTTTCCATTCCGATGGTTTTGCGGGTGTTCACGAACAGTTATGCCGATGCTGAAGCTGGCATTTTCACCAACAAGGATTCCCGCAACTACTACAAGATCGGCGGATGGACCAATTCCAGCATCAGCCTGCTCAGCAATCTGGTCGCGCAGATGACCATTGCCTTTGCCAATGGATTGATCACAAATTCCGCCGGTGTTCCTGTGATGGTGGCCGGGCCGAGCTCTGCCGGAATCGGCGCGCTGGCGCCTCCGTGGACTCCGCCACCCCTCACCAATAATGCACAGAACGTCTGGCCCAAGTTCACCACATACTTCGACGCAGTGAAAAATGCCCAGCCAGGCCGAAAAGCTAAAATCAAGGATTTCATAGGCCTTGCCGGAAGCGGTGCAGCACCGACCTACTATTTCTATTACGATTTCGATCTTACCGTCACCGCCTCAAATGCGCTTCGTCTGGAAGGGAGCATGATGGTAACCAACTCGCCCGGCGCTTCCGGCACCTTCTATACCAACGCCGCAAATCTGGTGATGGAGCTCGCTGCCGATGCGGGGCCGAACGACAACTGGGCCAGCTGGAGCGTCTACACCGCTCCCACTCCGGCGAACCTGACCGCCTCCGCCGTTATATTTGACCTGATCAATGGCACGCCTTCCGGTTTGTTGACCAATCTCACCGCTTATTCCAGCTATGCCACCAACGGCCTTGGCGGGACGCCCCTTTCGATCACGGGCAGCAACTTTGTGGGAGCGCTTCAGGTGGCCTTTTGCGGGGTGAACAACACGCTCGTTCCTGCGCCTTCTTTCGCCGTGGTGAACGACACAAATATTACCGTCTGTGTGCCGTATGGCGCCATGTCGGGCCCAATCACCATTACAACCCAATATGGAAGCGGCATAAGCACCAATATCTTCACCGTGGATGCAACCGCAATACAGGCTGGACCAACCGTAACCCTGGTCGCCGCAGCCCCCTTCGTCACGGCCTTCAGCTCCACCAGCGGCACACCTGCCACGCCGGTGTGCTCCGTAAGCGGAGATTGGATGGCCATTGCCCAGGCAACGCAGACGGGGCCAACCAACAGCAATCCTTCGCTGGTCGATTTGTATAACAGTTCCTTTGGCTCCACCATTATGGGACGCATAGCTGGCGATTTAGCCGCCGGTTTCGCCTTAGGCTTTATAAACAGCGACACCACAAACTTCGCCTATCAGGTCAACGGGACCAACAGGCCGTACGGTGACAGCCCAAGCGGCTCCTGGTGGGGAGGCAATCAGTACACTGCTGCCAATACTAACAGTCTGGCCTACCACCAGGTAAACACCAACTGCAGCCCGTGGGGCAGTCTGATCTATGCGGCCACGGCTGTGACCTATGGACATCCCATTTATGACCGCATGAAGTTCTATAGTGGCGATTATTCCCCTGCAGCCATCCAGCCTCCTGTCGCGCCCAATTCTAATCCTAACATTTGGATGATCGAAGTTGAGTTTCTCAATGGAATGGCCAGTGTGGCATCCGGCGGTGGTCCAAACTCCTATATACTCACGTACCAACCCCGCACGGGCGGATCCATTTCCGGCACCGCCACCCAGACCGTCAACACCGGACAGAACGGGTTACCCGTGGAGGCCGTGGGATCGGATACCGGTGTCGTCTTCCACGCCTGGAGTGACGGCCGCGCGGATAACCCCCGGACTGACAGCAATGTCCTTGCCAACATCACTGTGCAAGCCATGTTTTACAGCCGGGGCGGCGCTGATCTCAGTTGGTATGCCCATTATGGATTCACGCCAGGACCCTCCCAGCAATGGAGCGACCTGGATTCCTACGCAGTGCCAGGCAAGGGGACCACCTTGCTGATGGAATACGTGGCTGACACCAATCCCAACGAAATTGGCAGCATCTTCCAGATAACGAGCTTCGAGCCGGGGTCGCCTCTCACCGTCCAATTTGAATACGCATCAACCAGCAGAGTGTACAGTATTAAGCGAGCCACCGACCTGATCAACCCTGCCTGGGTTGAAATGACCGGCAACATGACACACATCGCAGCAGGAAAAGGACAATACGTGGCGATAGAAACTAATCAGCTGCCTTTCAAAGCCTATCGCATGAATGTGGCAGCCCCCTGATCTCCTCATTTATCGCCAGACAACGCGAGGGCATAAATTAATCAAAGCGTAACCGTATCGCCGTAGGCGGGAACGGAAACCAGCCAATCGTGCGCGGCGCTGATGGCCGCAGCCATTGCCTTGGCGGCAGCAGGTTCGCCGTGGGTTACAAAAATGTGCCGCGGCGGACGACTGACGCCGCTTAGCCAGCGCAGGAGTTCATCGCGGTCGGCGTGACCTGAAAAGCCCTCGATTTGCTCGACGCGGGCGCGCACTTTGTATGGTTCACCAAAAAGGCGAACCACTTTATCGCCTTCCGCAATCTGCCGTCCTAGCGTGCCTTGTGCCTGATAGCCTACGAAAAGAATCGTGCTGTCACGGCGTCCGATGTGCTTGACAAGGTGGTGCTTGATGCGCCCGCCGGTGCACATCCCGGCGCCAGCCATGATCACCGCTGTGCCATGCACATGGTTGATGGCCTTGGATTGAGGCACTGTGCGCGTCATTGTCAAACCGGCAAAATCAAACGGCGAATGCCCCTCTGCCAGCATTCGCGCACTTTCGTCGTCAAGTAGATTGCGGTACTTGGCGAAAAGCTCAGTCACGCGGATGGCCATCGGGCTGTCTAGAAATGTCACCAGGTGCGGAATGCGATTGTCGCGCAGCAGGCAGCTCAGGTGGAAGAGCACTTCCTGCGTGCGTTCGATGGCGAAGGTCGGAATCAGCAGGTTGCCGCCGCGCCGCAGCGTGTCGGTGATGATCTTCGCCATCCGTTCCTGAATGTCCGTTGTTGATTCATGGATCCGGTCGCCATAGGTGGATTCCATCACCACATAATCGGCATCCGTGCAGAGGTCCGGGTCGCGCAGCAGCGGCTTGTTCCAGCGCCCCAGATCGCCGGAAAAAAGCAGGGTGCGCGGATTTCCGTGATCGTCTATTCTCAGAAAAACAGAGGTCGCTCCTAAAATGTGCCCGGCTTCACGAAAGCGCAGCTCTACGCCATCGCCGAGATCCACTGGTCCAAAGCCAGCCACCGGCGCGAACTGCGCGCAGCAGGTTTCGACGTCGGCGACAGTATACATCGGCGTGTAGGGGTAGGGGCCTGTGCGCTTTTCGCGGGCATGGCGGGATTGTTTGAAGGCGAGGTCTTCTTCCTGCAGTCTGGCGGCGTCAAGCAGGGAAATGCGGGCAAGGTCGCCAGTGGCGGCTGTGGCATGCACGCGGCCGTGAAATCCATGGCGTGCGAGCGCCGGGAGCCATCCGCAGTGGTCGAGGTGCGCATGGGTCAGAATAACATCCGTAATTGTCGCGGGCGGCACGGGAAAGGGTTCCCAGTTGCGTGCCTGCAGGTCGCGTTCCTGATAGAGCCCGCAGTCCACCAGAATACGGCGGGCGCCAGTATCGATGAGGTATCTCGAACCGGTGACGGTTTGGGTGGCTCCGAGAAAACGCAGGGTAATACTCATATTCCTCCCCGTTTAACAGCTTTTTGCCGTTTTACCAACAGCCTACAGCCTGAACCGCTACAGCCTTGGCGTCCCCATGGGACGCCAGTGAACAGAAGTCTAAATGTCTAAAGGACCGGACCGCCAGTGCCCGGCAACAGTTCTGGCGGTAATTCAATTCCGTGGTAAGTCAGTAATCCTGCGGCATCTTTTTTGCCAAGATAGCGTGCCAGCATGCGCGGCTCGGTTTTACGCAGATCCACCATGATCAGTCCGTCGAGGCAGTTGCCGAATTTGGGGTCGAGGTTAAAGCCCAGCATGCGCCCGCCGACGCGCAGATACTGCTTGAGTAGAATCGGGACCCCTTTTTCGTCGCTCTCGATGTCCGCAAGCAACGCGGCCAGATCGTCGAGGTCGGTTACCATGGCGCTGGTCAGGTTCGGGTCGAGTCCGCCATGGAAGCGTCGCCGCCGCAAGGGCTTGCGGGCGCGCACAAGCCGCGCCAGTTCCGGCAGGAAGTTGTTGACGCTCAGAAAGGCGGCGATCAGGTAGCGCGAGAACGAGATGTAATCGTTGGAAATGCTGACCGGTCCGAAGAGAATTGCATAACGCGGATGGGTGGCGATGTAACGCCCCAATCCCTTCCAGAGCAACAGCAGCGGCGTGTAACTCTTCTGATACTCCACCCGGATGAACGAACGTCCGAGCTCTAACGCCGGATTGAGCTGGTTGAGCATGCTTTGTTTGAAAACAAAGAGCGAGCGCGTGTAAAGCCCCTTGGCGCCCAGGCGTGCCAGAATTTCGTCGGTCCGCCCCAGGCGATAGGCGCCGACCACTTCCTGAGTTTTATCATTCCAGATAAAAAGGTGGCTGTAGTAGGTGTCATATCTGTCCAGATCGGCGCCTAATCCCGTGCCCTCGCCAACCATGCGGAAGGTCGCTTCACGCAGCCGTCCGATTTCTCGCAGCACGCTGGGTATTTGCGCGGCTTCGCTGATCAGCACGCGCAATTCATTGCTTGCCATAAGCGTTTGCCCGGCTGGCAGCGCTGCGACCTCGGCAGCCATGCCGGCGGGTGGCTCGGCGGCCGTCAGCGGCGCCTCAATCCGCAGCTTCGGTCGCGGTTTCCAGAGCATGCGGCGGGCGGGCTTGCCGCTCTCGCGGTTCGCCAGCAAGTAGGTGCGCAAACGCAGATAGGCTGTCAGGTCGGCACCGGAGGAGAATTCGCTGAGCTTCTCCGGCGGAATAACATGCCCCACTTTGATTTTAATCGTACGATTGCTTTTGTTCAGGATTTCCCTCGGCAGCATGGCGGTGCGCAACCGCGCATGTACGAGGCCCAGTATTTGAAAAAAGACAGAGTTCATTCCCTCGAAAAACATCGGCAGGACAGGTGCGCCGGTGATCTGCGCCAGACGTCCAATGCTGTCGGACCACTTGGGGTCGGTAATGCAGCGCGTCCGCATGTTCAGATGGGAAACCTCGCCGGCCGGAAAAACTCCCAGCATGTGTCCATCGCGCAGCCACTTGATCGCCTCCTTCATCGGGCGGATGTTCGAGCGGGCTGCCGTATCGGTGCCGAAAGGATCCACGGCAATCATGTGCTCGCGCATTTCTGGAATGCGGCGCAGCAGATAATTTGCAAGCAGCTTGATGTCCGGACGCGCCGAACGTAGCACGGTGGCCAGAATAATGCCTTCAATTCCTCCAAAGGGATGGTTGGCAACGACAATCACCGGCCCCGTGCGAGGAATGCGCTCCCACTCCGTCGAGGTCATGTCATAACCGACATTGCAGACATCCAGCGCCTTCTCAGGAAAGCCGCCTGTGCCGCTGTGGTCAAGAATGTTGGAGTAGATCTTCTCGAGATGATGCAGCGACAGCATTTTTTCAAGCCGGCCGCTAACGAGCGAAAAAAGGCGGTTGGCCAGCGGATCGCTGGCCTTCAGGTTCAACTTAAAAATCCGACGATCAGGGGTAACGTGTTCAATCATACGTTTGACTCTTGCGGGTGAATGGGTCCCGCAGCACCGTGCGGGCAGTATGGGTAATATCCGCGTTAAAAGCAAGTGGCTTGACCCTACACTTCGATTTCATCATACTTTTCCCGGTCAGCGCGCTTCTTCACCACGGTTTAACTGGCATGTGACAGTAATACCGGGGAAGCGTTTTTTGCCGGATCAGATCAGATTGGAATAAAGCGATGCGAATTAAGTTGCTGTTGGCGATGAGCTTGGCTGTGGCGATGGCGGTGGGCGCGCGGGCGGATGTCAAACCAGCGTTGGTTTTTACGGATAATGCGGTGCTTCAACAGAACATGGCCGTTCCAGTTTGGGGTACGGCTGAACCCGGTGAGGCTGTGACGGTCTCGTTCGGTGGTCAGAATAAAACCACAAAAGCCGATCTGAAGGGCGACTGGTCTGTCAAGCTTGGCAAGCTGAAGGCTTCTGCGGATGGCCGCGCGCTGACGATCACAGGAAAAAATTCAGTTACGCTCACCAATCTGGTCGTTGGCGAGGTCTGGATTTGCAGCGGACAGTCGAACATGGAGTTTCCTCTGTTGCGTTCTCGCAACGGGACGAATGCGGCGGTCGCATCGGATGATCCGCTGCTGCGTCTTTTTCTTGTACAGAAGGCTACTGCGGACGAGCCGCTGAAAAGCGTTGCTGGCTCGTGGAAACCTTGCGATAAGAATTCCGCCCCTGGCTTTTCCGCCGTCGGTTATTTCTTCGGTCGCGATCTTCGCGCTGCCCGCAAGGTGCCGGTTGGCTTGATCGGCACCTACTGGGGCGGCTCGCCGGCCGAGACCTGGACGCAGCCGGATGTGCTCAAGAACAATCCGGCGCTGGCGGGCATCGTGTCCAATTACGAAAAGCGCGTGAAAAGCTGGGATCCCGAAAAAGAAAAGAACAGCTTTCTGGCGCGGCAGACGAAGTGGAGCAACGATGTCGTAAAGGCTAAAGCGGAGGGCCGGCCGCCACCGAGCGCCGTCTACATGGCGCGCGATCCAAAGGCCGACGCGCATCGTCCAGGCTGCCTCTACAACGCAATGATCGCGCCGCTGGCTCCTTACGCAATACGCGGCGCAACCTGGTACCAGGGCGAATCCAACGCTGGCAGGCCAGCTCAATACGAGACGCTGCTGCCAGAGATGATCGGCAACTGGCGGCGCGCTTTTGGCGTCGGCGATTTTCCGTTCCTGATCGTGCAGATCGCGACTTACGCGGGCCAGCCGCCGACCATCCGCGAGGCGCAACTTCACATTGCAAAAAAGACAAAAAACACCGCCATGATTGTCAGTGCGGACTGGGGTGAAAACAACGACATTCATCCGACACATAAGGAACCCGTCGGCCAGCGCCTCGCGCTCGCGGCGCGCAATCTGGCGTACGACGACGATGTCGCATACACCGGGCCGGTTTTCGAAAAGATGAAAATTTCCGGGCCGAAGGCCGTGCTTACATTCGACAATGCCGTGGGCGGCCTCGTAGCAAAGGACGGTGAACTGCAAAGCTTCACCATCTCTGAATATGGATCGAGTAATTTCGTTCCCGCAAAGGCAACGATCGTCGGCAGAAAGAAGATCGAGGTCCAGGCCGGAAGCGTGAAAGTCCCGGGCGCGGTCCGTTACGGCTGGACGAATTATTTCAAGGCCGACCTCTTCGACAAGTCCGGCCTGCCCGCCTCGCCGTTTCGCACCGACGATTGGCCGCTGTGAGCGTTTGCCTGGATCGTGACCAACGGCCGTCACTTCATCGAGGCCATCACGCTGATGACATGTCAGCTGCTTGGGCGGCAGTAGAATTTCGGGCATGAAACGAATCCTCACTCGAGCCTCTCGAGCCATCGTGGCACTGGCTGCTATGGCTGCTTTCATCCGGCCTGTGCCGGCTGAAAATCCACTCCTTC
>JBAXJV010000128.1:0-7728 GCA_037137675.1 bacterium
CTTACTCCCACCGAGCGCCGCATGCTGGCCATGCTGCTGACGCTGGCGCTTCTGGGCCTGGCCACCCTCGTCTGGCATCGCAACAAAACGGCAAAGCTGGAGAAGGGGGAAACTCAGGAGTCTGCGACACGAGAGAGCGCGGCGTACGAGCGCTGATGTTGCAAGCTGTTTGGAGGCATCAGACACGGCTGACGGTCAAAAAAAGATGGACAGGCAAGCACCCATCGCCTATCTTCATTTCAAGTTGATGAGGAAAACCGTACAAATCAGAACTGTGAATGACCGGGTTAAAAAAACAACCGTATAGAAGAGAGAGCAAGACATGAAACAGATTGTAAATTCATTCAAATGCCTCAGCGCCATTGCGCTCCTGGCACTGGCCGCAGGCTGTGCGAGCACGCAAAGCAAAGAAAACATGCTGGTGGCCGCAGGCTTCAAAGTGATCACGCCGAGCACGCCCGAATTGACTGCAAAACTGAAAGCCCTCCCTACGAACAAGGTGACGCAGGTACAGAAGGAAGGGAAAACCTACTACGTATTCCCGGATGTGCCCCGCAATCAAGCCTATGTTGGTGGCCCTCAGCAGTATCAAGCCTACCAGCAGCTCAAGCTCGAAAAACAAATGGCCGATGAAAACATGGAAGCCGCCGAAATGAACCGGGACGCTTCAATGAACTGGGGCGCCTGGGGCGGCTGGGGCGGCGGCAACTGGGGCGGCTGGTACTAAGCTGTAAATTGAAGGATTTCTTTGAGCCGGGGCGCGCATGCGCTCCGGCTCCGGTCAACTCACAAAAACGGCAGGCGCTCGCAGGGGAAGCCGGCCGCCCGGGGATGACCGCCGCCGCCGTATTTGATCGCAATTGGCAGCACATCGCGGGTGCGGGAGTAGAGCGTCACCCCCCACTTGCGTCCGCTGTAGCCGAAAGTGATCCCCATGTCGTAGTCGGCCAGGCGCTCGCCGAAGACTTCGCTGCCGAACATTTTCAGGTTCGCGCAAATGCAGCGGCAGCCCTCGAAGTTCAATTCAAAGCAGTGGTCGCGGACATACTCCGCGCAAATCTGCAGGCGGTATTCCACGCAGGTCGCCCCACGTTCGAGCACTTCGCCCAGCAATTTCTCATCCTTATTTAACAGACTGGTCCAAACATCGTCCCCGGGCTGCTGGGAATAAAGCTTCAGTCCCTCGTGAAAATTCGCCGTCTCGGCGCCGTACTGCCAGATCCAGCGGTCGCGGTCGCCCACCAGCTGCACGGCGCGCGGCACGGGTTCGTCAGGAAAGTAGAAGGTCCAGGCCAGCTCGCAGGCCGCGTGCTCCACCGAGCGTAACCCCGGCAGCGGCGGGTCGCCTGCGCCCTCCGCCAGCGAAGAGGCATGATGGTCAATCCACGTAACCGTCCCCGCCCGCGCCCGCAAACGCGGCCAGTCTCCGCCGCGCAGCGAGTAGTCCACGACAACAACGTCCTCGCCGGGCGCTATTTCATCCCAGGGAACCGGGCGCGAATAGTCGGTTTCAATGCAGCGCAGGGACGGCCCCAAACGCCGCCGCACAATCGCGGCTGCGCCGCGTCCGTCGGGATCGTTGTGATGTAGACAAAGCATGCCGGTGATTGTAGCAAAAAAAACTCCGTTCAAGGCAGACAGAGTTCAAATGGTTCGCTGAATATTCAATACGCAATACTCAATACTCACACGGAAGCTTTCCTTGCCTGCGGGCTATTTCACCAGACCGGGCAGATTTTCCCGGGGGGATTTCCCGTGGTAGCCCAAATGTGCGGCTAAGCGGCACTGGTTTCTCCCGAACAGCCGCTTTTAAGCCGCAAAGACGGCTCGGCGAGATGCCTCGCCCTACCTCGCGTACGATCAATCGGTTCTTGAGAGCCAGACATGGGTATCCGCCCATGGCGCACCAGGCGGACCCGACCCCTATTCTGGTGGATCCGGCGCTTGTGAAGAAAGGATTAAAAGGGGCGGTCCAGGCGCCGGCATTCATTGTCGAACCTGGCAACCTGCGCGTGAGCGCTTTCAAGCGCGCGGCGGAGAATGACGGCTGGATCGTGCGGTTCTGGGAGAACGAGGGCCGGAAAACCAGCGCGCGCATCACGCTGACCCAGGCTTTTGGAAAGGTTGTCGAAGCCAATCTCAATGAGGAGACAATCCGCCCCGTCAAGGTGTCCGGTGGCCGCGTGACCATGGCTGTGAATCCATATAAGATCGTTACCTTGAAACTGTTTGATCAGGCAACGGCCTGAGTCCCTTGCTTATACGCCACGAACGCGCTACATTTTTTGCACTGCTCAAGCAGTCAGAAGACAGAATTCGTGTGAAAACTTTATCCATAGCAGTTTCTTGCGGTGGCACCGGCGGGCATGTATTTCCCGGGCTGGCGACGGCCTGCGAACTGCGTAAGCGGGGACACGCCGTGACCTTATGGTTGGCGGGGCAGGCGGTGGAAGGCGCCTCGCTGGCTGGCTGGGATGGTCCACTGGTGACGATTCCGGCGTCCGGATTGGCAGGCGGCCTGGCAGCGCGCGGACGGGCGGTTTGGAGTTACGTCGGCGCATTCAAGCAGGCGCGGGCGGAGCTGCGGGCACGCCGTCCGGACGTATTGCTGGCAATGGGCAGCTACTCATCCGTGGGGCCCGTGCTAGCTGCCCGCCTGGCCGGCGTGCCGGTCGTGCTGCACGAGTCCAACGCCGTGCCTGGACGCGCGCTGTCCGCCCTGGCGCCCCTGGCGAGCTGTGTGGCGGTTCATTTTGAGGCGGCGGCCGCGTTTGTCCGCGCGCGGCGAGTGGTGGTGACGGGCATGCCGATACGTGCGGAGCTGGAGGAGGAGGCGGAGGCCATTGCTTTTGCCGACGCGCGCCGCAGCGTCCAGTCCGGACCTGACAGGCTGGCACCGTTTACTTTACTCGTAATGGGCGGCAGCCAGGGAGCGGTAAGATTGAACGCGTCGGTGGTCGAGGCGCTGCGTCTGCTCGCAAAGCGCGGCGCGGCGCCGGCGGTGATACATCTCGCGGGCCCGCGTAATGCCGTCGCAGTGCGCGCGGCTTATGTGGCCGCAGGCGTGGCAGTTGAGGTATTGGACTTCTGTCAGGACATGGCCTCTGTCTACCGCCGCACAGACGCGGCGATCAGCCGCTCCGGCGCGGCATCCTGCGCGGAATTGGCGCTTTTTGGACGGCCGTCAATCCTGGTTCCCTATCCCGAAGCAGCGCGCGATCACCAGCGGGCCAATGCCCGGGCAATCGAAACTGCCGGGGGCGCCTGGTTACTGGATCAGGCGGCGGCGACGCCTGCAGCACTTGCGGCGGGCATCGAACGCCTGAGAACAGAGGCAACGACTTATCATCAGATGGCTGCTGCGCTGCGCAGGCTTTGCGTGCCGCATGCGGCGGCACGGCTGGCGGATGTGGTTGAAAACATCACTGGGTGATGCGGATCGCCACGGCAATCGCACCGCTGGCGGGCGCAATCGTAATGTCACGCGCGGCAGCTGGAATCAGGCAAGTGCGGCCCTGCGGGCACTCCATATTGAATCCCGCACCGCGCAGCCACAGGTCGCCCTCGGCGGCAAACCACGCTTGAAAGCCCGCCGCAGCTGGAAGGGTCCATGCGCCATTGAGTTCGACGCGCTCAAGGTGGAAGCAGGAACAGGCGATCAGCGGTTGCACGCTGATGCCCGGCGCGACGGCTTGCCTGCTGCCGGGCGGCGTGAAAGATGGGGTTTGGTCATTCCACCGGATTGCGCGAAACGCTTCTTCGACGTGCAACGGACGCGGCTGTCCGTCGGCGCCAGCGCGGTCCCAGTCGTAAAGCCGGTAGGTTGTGTTGGAACTCTGCTGCACTTCGAGAATCAGGCAGCCTGCGCCGATGGCGTGGACTCGACCGCCGGGGATGAAAATTAAATCGCCCTTACTTACGGCTACCGACTGCAGCAGCGCTGCGGCCTTTTTATCGGCTAGCGCCTGGCGGAAGCGCGCTTCCGAGGTGTGATTAACGAAACCCGCCATAACCTGCGCGCCCGGCTGAGCGTCAAGAATATACCAGCACTCGGTCTTGGGTTCTCCGCCGCAGCGCGCAGCGTTGTCGTCGTGCGGATGCACCTGCACGCTCAGCCGCTGCGCAGCGTCAATCAGCTTTACCAGTAAAGGAAAACCACCCGCCCGCGCGGATGCTGCCGGCCCCAGGATTGCCGATGCATCGGCGGCCAGCAGGGCATGCAGTGTCTGGCCGGCCAGCGGGCCGTTTTCGATCACGCTCAGGCCTTCCGGACGGTCTGATATTTCCCACGACTCAGCGGCGATGTCCGGCGTGCCAGTGCGTTTATAGCGCGCGGCGAGCTGGCGTCCACCCCAGAGGTAGTCCTTATAGACCGGGGTAAAAAGCAACGGATAGTCAGTCATGTTCAATGCGCCCATTTCTAGAATAATACGCTTCGGTAATTTTCTTTCAATTCTTTTTGCCGGACAGCCTGCAGCTCACTTGCAGCTCACGCCGGAGACAGACCCTGCCTGGAAAGGTTTTCAGTGTTCGGTGTCCGGTTTGTTTTCATGAACGCTCCTGTTTGAAAGGCTTTCCGGATAGGGCCTGATCAGCCTGTTTTTTTATGACAACGTTTGACAGGCGGACCTTGAAATGCGATGGTAATCGGGTTTTTGCATTCCACTCCGGCAATTTGGGCTGGCGTAACAATGGCCCGTAAATTCGATTTTGCCTGTTACTGCGAAGGTACTTTCACAGTTAGTATGACGGAAAGGATCTGACGGATATGGCCTCACCCATGGAGCAACTTCTGGAACGGCGGCGGGACGCAAAATTCCGTCTGTTCCGGGATAAATTCAGCGCCGAGGTGCGCATTACGGTCGGTTCGGCCACCTGCGAAAACGCGGCCGGCTCCGATGCGGTGCGTCAGCGCTTCAAGGAATTGCTGGATCAGCACAAACCCGAGCACGTGGTAATGGGCAACGTAGGCTGTTCCGGCAAGTGCGACATGGAGCCTGTCGTGCTGATTGTGCGACCGGGTGAAATCCCGGTTAAGTACGTTCACATGACGCCCGCGCGGGTGGACGAAGTTTTCGCCGGACATGTCATCAACGGGCAGCCGGTGGAAAAATACACGATGCGCCACGAATCAGGGCTGCCTGCGGCCGAACGGGTGATTTCGGTCTGCGAAGGCGCGAACTGCCGTACGCAGTCGGCGGAAATCCAGAAGGCCTTTCGCGATGCGCTTGCCGCGGCAGGGCTGTCGGACAAAGTAGCTGTAACGCCTTCAGCCTGCCAGGGGCTGTGCGCTGTCGGGCCGGTAGCGTACGTCTATCCCGACGACGTTATGTATCAGAATTTGACGCCGGCGGTGGCGGTGCGGATTGTAAAGGAGCACCTGCTTGGCGAGATTCCCTGCAGCGACCATATCTGGAAAGAAAGCCGCGTCACCAACCGCTTCGCGCCGCTATACGGCGACGTTTATTTCTTCGGCAAACAGCTCCGTATCACGCTGCGTAATTGCGGAGTGATTGACCCCGAGAGCTTGGACGAGTATCTGGCCGTACGCGGCTATGAAGCGGCCGTGACTGCGATGACCTCGATGACGCCGATGGAGGTGATCAATGCCATCACCAAATCCGGGCTGCGCGGCCGCGGGGGTGGCGGATTCCCTACGGGCGTAAAGTGGAACTTTGCCGCGTCGCAGGTGAATGACACCAAGTACATCATCTGTAACGCCGACGAAGGCGATCCGGGCGCGTTTATGGATCGCAGCACAATTGAGGGCGATCCGCACACGATTGTAGAGGGCATGATTCTGGCCGGCTACGCGATTGGCGCGAAGCAGGGCTTTGTCTACATCCGCGCAGAATACTCGCTGGCTATCAAGCGCATCGAAAAGGCGATTGCAGACGCCCGCGCTGCGGGCTTCCTCGGCAAGGGCGTTTTTGGCACGGCCTGCGATTTCGATGTCGAAATCCGCCTCGGCGCCGGCGCTTTCGTGTGCGGCGAGGAGACGGCCCTGATTCATTCGATCGAGGGGGAGCGCGGCCAGCCGCGCCCGCGTCCGCCCTATCCGGCAGTCTGCGGCTTGTGGGGCAAGCCGACGGTGATTAACAACGTCGAAACCATGGCCAACTTGCCGGCGATTCTACTCGACGGACCGGAATGGTTTGCCTCAATTGGCACCGCCAGGAGCAAGGGCACCAAGGTCTTCGCGCTGGCCGGGAAAGTCAAAAATACCGGCCTTGTTGAAGTGCCGATGGGCACGACGCTGCGCCAGGTGGTGTTTGATATTGGCGGCGGCATCACGGACGGCAAGCGCTTCAAGGCCGTGCAGACCGGCGGCCCGGCAGGCGGCTGCATGCCGGAGTCGGCGCTTGATACGCCGGTGGATTACGATTCGCTGATGGCTGCCGGCAGCATCATGGGCAGCGGCGGCATGATCGTGATTGACGAGGATTCGTGCATGGTGGACATGGCGCGCTTTTTTCTCGACTTTACTCAGGACGAATCCTGCGGAAAGTGCACGCCCTGCCGTGAGGGCACCAAGCGCATGCTCGAAATTCTCAACCGCATTACAACCGGCGGCGGAGTGGAAGGCGATGTCGAAAAGCTCCTGCGCCTCGGCGATACGATCAAGAAGACCTCGCTTTGCGGACTGGGACAGGCAGCGCCGAATCCGGTGATCAGCACGATCAACCACTTTCGCTCCGAGTACGATGCGCATATCCGTGAAAAGCGCTGCCCGGCAGGCGTCTGTACTGCGCTGCTGAATTACACGATAGACGCGGTCAAGTGCGTAGGTTGCGGCGCCTGTGTCCGGAAGTGTCCGGTCAAATGCATCAGCGGGCAGCCCAAATCCGCGCACGTCATAGATGTCGCGCAATGCACGCGCTGCGGAAACTGTTTCAAGGCCTGCAAATTCGATGCTGTGCAAAGGAAATAACTAGCCATGGCTGACAAAACCGTCACTTTATTTATCAACGGCGTACGCACAACCGTGCCGGCCGCATCCAGCATCATGCAGGCTGCGGATGCCGTTGGCATCAACATCCCGCGCCTCTGCTTTCACCCCGACTTGAGTGTGCTGGGCGCCTGCCGGGTATGCATTGTGGAGGTTGAGGGACAACGCAACCCCGTGGCCTCCTGTGCCTTCCCGGTGATGGAGGGCATGAAAGTGCGCACCTCTTCGCCACTGCTGCGGCGGCTGCGGCGGGATATTGTCGAGCTGATTCTCGACAACCATCCGAAGGATTGTCAGCTGTGTGATCGCAACGGCACCTGCGAGCTGCAAAAGCTGGCTTATGACATGGGCGTCAAGACGCGCCTTTTTGCCGGCGAGCGCAAGCGCTTTCCGGTTGACGACTCCTCGCCGGCCGTAATTCGCAATCCGGAAAAGTGCATTCTCTGCGGACGTTGCGTGCGGGTCTGCGATGAAGTGCAAAGCGTGCACAACCTCTGCCAGCAGAAGCGCGGATTCAAGACGGTGATCGCGCCAGCCCACGGCGGAAGCATGCAGGACTCCGTCTGCATCCAGTGCGGGCAGTGCGTCAACGTCTGCCCGACGGCGGCCTTTGTGCAGCAGGACGACACCGAAAAGATTTTCGAGATTCTTTCCGACCCCACCAAGCACGTGGTGGTGCAGACGGCCCCGGCGATTCGCGCGACGATCGGCGAGGGCTTTGGTTATGCTGAACGACACGCCGTCCACCGCCTTGACGTAGCCCGCAGTTCTTTGCAGCA
>JBAXJV010000129.1:0-7717 GCA_037137675.1 bacterium
GGTCATCCAGAATGGCGTGATTCGTGTCATGGCGGTTCTCCCGGTTACTTGTTGAAACGGATCGCGGTGCCTTCCACTTTGACGATATCCTGTGAGAAGAGAATCCAGTAGTGGAAGTAGCTTTCCACCGTGATATCTATCAGGGCATCGCCGTCGGCGCGGACCGTGGCCTTGTCCATGGCTGCCCGCACGGAATTGGCGCTGGTGACAGGTATGATGCCGAACAGGCTGACGCGGCTGTCGGTGCCCTCGGTTTTGTCGAGCACGGTATATTTGCGACCTTCGAGCGGCGTATTGGAGGCAGCAATGCCACCCGGCAGGTGAGCACAACCCTGGAAGAGGGCGAGCCCGGTCAACAGAACAAGCGACTTTAGGCAGGTTTTCAATGTCATCTCGCAATCATGCATGTTTCGATTTGGCCGCAGGCTCGATCCAGACTCCGATCCGTTGAGACGGTATGGAGTTTGCATGGGCGGCGGTGTGAAGTCAAGCGCGTTATGCCTTTGGATATGCCTTGACCGGGTCCAGCAATGCTGTAACTATTCTCTCATGTTCTGCCGTGCATCCATTATTCTGGAGGTTGTCCTGTGCGCATTCTGCCTGGTCGGGGGTGTGCCTGTTGCCGTTGCCGCCAAACCGACTTGTGCCGTAATGAGCTTGAACCCTCTTGAGGGTGTGAGCGAGGGGATGGCGATGATGCTTTCGGAGCGCATCTTCGGAGAGGTGGGAAAGAGCGGCAAGTACCAGATGATCGAGCGGACGCAGGCCGAGCGCGTGCTGAAGGAAAACCGGCTTGCCATGGTGTGCGCCGATACGACGCGGGCCGTCGAAGCGGGCAAATTGCTGGCGGCGGAGTTTATCGTGATCGGCAGCGTGGGACGGCTGGGCGAGATGTATACGGTGAACACACGGCTGGTGAGCGTGGAGAGCGGCGCAGTGGTGGATATGGTGACGACGGATCATGAGGGGCAGGATGGGCTTCTGTTCGTTGTGGTGATCAACGCCAGGCAGCTGATGAAACTGCCGCCGATACCGGTGAGCGAGATGGAGCGGGCGGCCGGCTCCCAGTCCGGTGCCGCAAAGGGGCCGAAGGGTAAAGTGCCGCCGAGCATGCCAGTGCTTTCGAACGGCGGCAAGATCGAACTGGTCTGGATTCCGGATGGCGATCTGGTGTCGGAATCGGATGATCACCGGGCCATGCGGCGCGTGATTCCGATGCAGGGGTTCTGGATCGGCAAATACGAGGTCACGCAGGATCAGTGGGTGACGCTGATGGGAAAGAATCCGGCGCGCTTTAAGGGTGGGCAGAACCCCGTTGATGGCGTGAGCTGGGATGAGGCCAGGGAGTTTTGCGGTAAACTCGAGACCCTGATGAACACGCTATCGGCGACAAATCAGGAAACGCGACTGAAGGTGCGTTTGCCGTCGGAGAGAGAGTGGGAATACGCCTGCCGGGCTGGTGAGAAGGCCAAGTTCAACACGGGCGGGAACGACGAGAAGGATCTGATGGCGGCGGGCTGGTACGAGAAGAACGGCGGCGGCACAACGCATCCCGTCGGAACTAAGCAGCCTAACGCCTGGGGCTTGTGCGACATGCACGGCAATGTGGCGGAGTGGTGCGACAACCGGATGGGAACGTCGAGCCACCGGGTGGTCAAGGGCGGGAGTTACGATAGCGCGGCCGAAGAGTGCGCTGTGTCAGTCCGCGACGATCGGCGGCAGGGCAGGCGGGACCGGACTGTCGGGGTCCGCATCGTCGTCTCCAGCTTCTAGTTTTTCGGAGCGGGTTCTGCTGGTGCAGGCCTGACCTGGGGGGGAGCAGCCGCAATGGCGGGGCAGTTGGGGACCAGGTATCTGGTGATGAGGATCATGGCTGTGCGTTCGGCCAGGCTGGATTCCGGACGGCCTCCGGTTACGTCCTTGATCTGTCCGTCGAACATGATCTTGCCATCGGAAGCGCGGACGATGAAATAGCGGACCAGCGCATCGATGGTGGGAACGGCCATGCCGAAGTTGTCGCTGCTCTTGCCCTGCTTAGCGGGGTCAATGTCGTAGAGCACGGCGAGGATCAATTGCGCGTCCCTGGCCTGCGCTTCTTTGCATACGGCCTGGAAATCTCTTCTGTCGAAGGCGGCGGCGCTGGTCGCGGGGTCAAAGTTTTCCGAGAAATCGCGGCATGCGATTTTGGCTTCGCGGCAATCCTTTGCCAGCACGCCGCAAAGGTCGCCGAATCGGCGGCATTCCTTGCCGTCGCGGATTGCGCAGAGCAGGCCGACGGACTGGTGATTCCAGCGGTCCTGCATGGGCCAGAAGCGGGGCGGGTCGGGGAGTTGCTGGAGTTTTTCGGCGGCAAGCTGTTTCCATTTGTCGGAGGTGGTTGTGGCAACCACCTGCTCGAAAGCGCGGCGGGCCTCAAGGGCGTCCTTCTGCTCGCGGTATGTGTCTCCCAGCAGGATGTTGGCTTCATCCATGTCTACCTTTACGAACAGCGCCTGATCCATCTGGGCGAAGACGTTGGTGAGGATCTTTTGCGTTTCACAGTATTTGCCCTGCCGGGCGAGTGTCCGGGCCTCGGCCCATCCGGCGTTCAGTTTATCGCCTGCTTCGATCTGCCTGAGCACCTTCAGTTTCTCGGAGATGGGGTAACTGACCTGGACCCAGGCTTCGTAGACGGATCCGTCGGGATAGATGCTAACGCAGTCGGGGATGATTTCCACGTTTTTAAGCACGAGTCCTGTATCAACCGGTATTGATGAACCGTCTTCCGCGATACGCGAGGGAAAGACGGCGGCCATCTGTTTCATGGCTTCCTGGAAGGCGGCATCGCGGGCTGCCTCTGACGACGGCTGGTTCATGGCATGCCCGACCCGGTACAGATAAAGACTGTCGTCGGTTTTGGGTTGCGCGATCCAGAGCGGCTGATTGGATGGCGGCAAGTTCTGGCATGAAGCCAGGGCCAGACAACCGAGCAAGGCCAACGACTTCAAACCCTGGCCCCCGCATTTCAACCCCAGCCAACCCGGGGCGGCCGGCCCGCTGAGCGCGAACCCAACCAGGCGGCTAACCATTTCGGGGGCGGGAAAATACTTCTGTTCCTTCATAATAATCTGTCTCTGATGCCGCAAAGCGTACCCTGACAACCCTTGCTATAGCCGACGCGGACGAGAGGATCACTTCGCAAGGTCAGAGCCGTCGTATTTGGGCCCCAAATACGGCGCTTTTTCGATAGCCCCATTGGTGCCAGGCACTACGCGAAGGCTCGCAAGGATTGCCCTCGCCTCTTTCTGCGCCGCTTCTCCCTGGGAGATCAGATAGGCGCGATCAGAATTGTCCCAACAACCGGCCCCGCTGACATTGTATCCAAAACGTATCAACAAGTTTTCCTTGACGGAGCTCCCGTCGCCGCTGCTGCCGAAGTAGGACCCCCTGTAGCCGCTGTCGGGGCTGCCACTGCCGTGCTTCATCCAAATGGCGTAGTCCACCATGGCGCCTTGGAAATCGCCAATCTGGAAACTTTTGGCGCCTTCAACGCCACCCGCCATTTCGATGCCCGAGGCCATGTCATTGGGAGTCTTGCCCGGCCTGCGGGACTTGAAGGCTTTCTCCGCCTCCGCCAGGCAGTCGCCGGACGTTTTCGGGTCATCCTTGCCGGCAGCGACTGCCGGATAATTCGCGGAAAGATCCGCATTCACGGAGGCTACCTTGTTCGTGGCTGGATTGCGCTTCATTACAATCCCTTTCTCGATATAGCTGACGACCCAGTTGGCGGGGCTTTCCCCAGAGAATGTCCATTTGGTCGGGATCGTATCCTTCCCGGCAATAGCCAGCCCCACATATTTCTTTGGCTTTGATTTATCGGTAAACTGCCGCCCCGGATCTAATTTATAATACTGGTATGCTGAGTCCTTGAGCATCAGCTTTATATCACCTCCTGCGGCGGTATCCACGACCCAGAGTTTGCCGTCAATCTCAATTTCAATCCACATGTGTCCGTCGCCACGGGGATCGCCGCCCGGAAGCGTTGCATGGCCTTGAACACAGATAAAGTTCTGAAAACGAGGATCGCCCGATGCACGCAGAATGGAAGCGGCAAAAAACGTGACCTCCTGACAACAGGCTTCAACCTGTGTCAACATCTTCTCCCCGTCTCCCAGGAAGACGTAAGGGATATAGGCCTTGAAGCGCCGGTTTAATCCCAACGACACGTGTTTGCTTTGGGAAAGCGTCTGAACATCCGGCAATTTCACTTTGTTCTTGGCATAATCTATAATCGCCGGACTATCCGCCTTGATCCATTTTTCCGGATGAACATACGTTTGTGTCTTATAGGCTCCTATGGAGCCAGCGGTGCCTACGATCAACGAGGAGACTCCATACGCGATCCACACGGCGGGGGTAAAGTGAGCGGTCTCAAAACGCACATTGCCGTCGGCAGTTGCCCTCACATTTTGGAACGGCTGCCAGATTTCGCCGTCGTAATACCCGACCTCTACGCCTCCGCCTTTTCCAAGCCATGGCAACACGTCATCCGGCAGCCGCCATTGCACCTCTATCGGAACCTGAAATTGTGTGCCGGATGGCCCCATATCCACCCCCGGGCCAATCCGAATGGCATCGGCCAGTTCCGCTGGAAGAGGTTCGTCGAAAATCGGCGGATGCTGGGCCTGCGGCACAATCGTAATGGTCACTGATTCTTTAAGAGCCCCCGGAGGGATCGTCATTATAATGCCGGCCTTACTGTTTTCGACCACTCCGCCATTCGCCCCCACTTCCGTGCCCTTGTCGTTGCCGCTGGAAGAAACGTCCGGCGATGAGTCTGTGGTTGCGACCGCATCGGATGTTACCGGCGCGGGAAATCGCGCGTCTTTTTGAGCCGGGCTCGTCAATCTCTGTTTTTCCGACGTGGGCCAACTTACCTGAACCCAGGCTTCGTACTTGGAAGAAGCTTCCTCGACATACCGGCAACCCGGCACGACTTCCGTGCGCCGGATTTTTGATGGCTGCAAAGGCTGGCCGTCCGGCATGTCGATTTGCACCGCGATTCTTTGCAGAGCATTCTGGTAGGCGGCATCCTGCGCATCCGTTTCCGAGGGCTGTCCGGCGGCATGGCCCACAACGTAAAGATACATCATGTCGCTGCTCTTGGGCTGGGCGATCCATTCCGGTCGCTCCGGGCGGGCGCGTCTGGCATAGGCGGAGAAAGGCGTGACCAGCAAGGCGGCGGCCAGGGCGGAGAGGACAAGCAGCCCCGCGAATGAAGGGCGGACGCTACAGGCTCTTACGGATTTTATATTCATGGGAGATATCAACGACTCCGGTTTCGGTGTTGGCCAACTCCCAGACGAAGCGGTAGGTGATCTCGCGTTGGCCGCGAGCGTTGCGACGTTCCATGGCGGAGACGCGGCCGAAGAGGATGCCGTTCAGTTTGCCTAACCTGCCGAACTTCTGGAGGTCCTCCTGATCGAGCGGGTTCTGGTTGAGCCAGTTGTACTCGATCAGCCTGTAGATTTCGGTTGCGGCATCCCCGCCCGAGGCCATTACATCCACTGCGGCTGTGAACTTGAGGGTGTTCTCTTTGTTGAGGATCACCTGCAGGGATTTCTGGAGCTGGCGGACACGAACGTCGTAGGGGCATTCGCGTGTATCGACGGGGCCGAGGGCGACGACATAGCCCTTGGGGAGCTGGCGTGTGAGGAGTTCGCGGCAGATGCTCTCGCTGGCCAGGTCATAGTCATGGTCGTCGAGTCCGATCGACATGACGCCCCTTTCCTCAGTTGATACATACCCAGCGGTCGGCGGGCGGAAACATCCCCCTCCACCTGCAGCCAAAGCCAACATTCCCAATGCAAGCATACAATTCCGTTTGAATTTCATGTGCTATCGTTTCTCCATGGTCGTTCTGTGCTGCCGGTCGCAGTCAGAATGGCTAATCTCCGGTTTTAGCGTCTCCACCGTTCGCTGGATTGTGTGAAGCGCACGATGAGGACGAAGTCTTCGGCCGCCTTGGACGGGGCCACAGCCCGCATCCTCGCCATTTCCATGGCGCTCACGCTGAGGGGCACCCAGGTCGTCATCAGCGTGTTGATGGTCATGCCGTTCTTGTCGAGCCACTCGAAGCGATACTCGAACTGGCAGTCCTTTTGCGTTACGTTCTGGGCGGTGACCTGGGCCGAGAGCAGTTCATTGACACCGCGGTTGGCGGTCACCTCGGTGACGGTGAGCCAGCCCCTGAGAATTTTGGAGTTCACGGTGATGGAGTTCTTCTGATAACTCTCCACCGTGATGCCAGCCGAAGGCGGGGTGCGGCAACCTGTCAGGACCAGTTCAAGGCCGCACAAGAGTGCGGCGGCTACCGCCCGACAATGGGCTGAGGTGACGTAGTGCATGGTCGTGCCTCCTGAGTTCGTGTGTGTGGTTAGTCCAGTTTGGGCGCCGGCTTCACGAGGGCTTCCTTGGTTGTCGGAACCTTGTCACGGCGGCAAATGCTCAGCCGCTTGATGTCACCCTTCTGTTCGATGATCACGCCCTTGCTGATCTTCTCGTTCACCTCGGTGATCTTAATGGAACCAGTATAGGCCTCGGAGTATCCCAGACTTTCCTTGGTGTCAGGATCAACCATGACTTCGCCCGCAGCGTAAACCTTCAGGATTTCACCGTTGATGATGGCACCGCGTCCGCGATTTACAATCACGTTATCGCCTTCAATCGAGACGATTTTGATAGGATAGGTCACGTCCACAATGCTTGCGGCCTCTTTTATGGCCGCGTCTTTATACATGCCGCTGATCGCATCCGCGACCACCACGGCGGGTGTGTCCCGTTCCCGGATGCGGGTCGTACGCTCGACTTCGTTGGGGAAAGAGGCGACAATTTTGCCCGATTTCACATCCACGGTGCGGACGACGGTCCGGAAATAAGCCCGGACCTTTTCCTGCCTTTGCCCAACATACGGCACCTGCTCGCGCCGTTTATCGACGACAAAGGTCGTGATAACCGGGAGCACGATATAGTCGGCACCCGACATCTGTCCGATTTTGACGGCCTTGGTGATATCCGCATATTCGGAGTCGCCAAAATCAATCTCTTTTATGACAGACTTGAGGTCTTCGCGCTCCAACACGTCAAACTTGCGCGCATTCACCAGCGCGTCTATCAGATAAGTGGTATAGCCCGGATTTTCGATAACCCCGGGATCGGTGATGCCGAACCGCTCGTTCAGCTCGCGATCGATCCGCCGGCGCTGCTCCCTGGCGAATACCGCCGGAACCACAATCACACGGGCCTTGCGCGGAGTGTCATCCTCCACTGCAGTTTGGGTTGATAATCGGGCGCCCTTCTTCTCTTCGTCTTTCACGGTCTCCGTGGATAGTATTTGCGTTTCACCTCCCGGACCTGGGCGGACGACGGTGACGGATTCGCGGGTTCCGGGCCTGGGCCCCACTTTGACGTCGACATCCACCTTTTTCTCGTCCTGAGCCGATGCCGCAGATGTCATGCAGATTGCTAGCAATCCGAGTATCTGAATAGTTCCCTTTGTCATATCATCCTCCGTTTTCTATAACAACACAGACAGGCATCGCCAAATGCCACCTACAAGGCCAGTGGTATACCCACTCCCAGAAAAAAGCAACAGCAAAATTGCGACATAGCAAAATTGACACAGGTAATGGGTCGGTGACGTAGGGGGATTATGGTAGGGCGGCATCGCCGAGGCCGC
>JBAXJV010000130.1:0-7680 GCA_037137675.1 bacterium
CTGCTTCAGGACCTTGAATTACAGCGAAGAGAACTTGAGCTGCAGAACGAGGAGCTTCGTCAAGCGCAGGAGCAACTGACCGTTGAGCGGGCACGCTATTTCGACCTCTATGATCTGGCGCCGGATGGTTATTGTACTGTTAGCGCAACGGGGTTGCTGACAGAAGTTAACCTCACCGCCGCCAGAATTCTGGGTGCAGACCGGCGAGCTTTGTCCGATCACCCGATTTTCTCGAATTTTGTCCTTGAAGATGACCGCAGCATCTACCGGCGTCATCGCCAGCAACTTCTGGATACTGATGCTCCGCAGGTTTTTGAGTTGCGGATGTTGAGAATAGATGACACGCCTTTCTGGGCGCAATTGCGGGCTACTGTCGTGAAGGACTCCGAAGGCGCGCCCACGATTCGAGTCATGATTAGCGACATTAACATGCGCAAGCAGGCAGAGGATGATCTGCGTAAAAAAGAAATGCAACTCAAGGCCACGCTGGAGTCAACCGCTGATGGCATTCTTGCAGTGGATGCCTCAGGGAAGGTGCTGCATGCCAGCCGGCGATTCGCCGAGCTTTTTAGAATTCCACAAACGTTTTTAGATCAGGGTGACGATCGGGCTTTGCTGAAGTTTGTTCTGGACCAGTTGAGTGATCCCGCTGCGTTTCTCAAGAAGGTAGAGCAGCTTTACCAGTCGGACGCTTCGGACATGGACACGATCGCCTTCAGTGATGGTCGTTTGTTTGAACGTTATTCATTACCGATGGTCACGGATGGCGTCAATGTTGGACGGGTCTGGTCCTTCCGCGACATTACGGAGCGCAGGCGTTTGGAGGCAGACAAGGAAAAGCTTGAAATCCAGAACCGGAAACTTCAAAAAAACGAAAGTCTGGGCCGCATGGCGGGCGCCATCGCCCATCGCTTTAACAACCATTTAATGGCGGTGATGGGTAATCTGGAATTGGCTTTGGAGGAAACTCCGCGGAACAACGGATTATTCAAGACCCTGAGCTCCTCGTTGTACGCAGCAGGACAGGCGGTCGAGGTCAGCCGGTCAATGCTGACCTACCTTGGCCAAACGCCAGTCAAGCATGTGCTGTTGGATTTCTCCGCGGTCTGCCGCCAGAGCTTGCAGTCGTTGTCTGTAAACATACCCAAGAGCATGGATGTGAAGTTCGATTTGCCCGATCCCGGACCGGCTGTTTCCGCAGATGCCGCCCAGATCCAACAGGTCATGGCCAATCTGGTAACCAATGCCTGGGAGTCTTACGGGGCCACCGGTGGCATCATACGTCTGAGCGTCAAAACGGTTTTATCGGTAGATATGCCTGTTGCATGCTGGGTTCCCGCCGGATGGCAGCCGCAGGAGCATGCCTATGCCTGCTTGGAAGTGGCGGATGAGGGATGCGGGATTGAAAGCAAGGATTTGGAAAAGATCTTCGACCCGTTTTTCACAACCAAATTCACCGGCCGTGGCATGGGGCTGGCGATGGTTGTGGGTATTGTGCAGACGCACGGCGGCGGGCTTGAGGTGGAGAGCCAGCCGGGGCGTGGGTGTATTGTCCGCGTTTTTTTTCCTTTGGAGACGGAAGTCGTTTCCCAGCCGCTGGCTCAGCCTGCTCCGGCCAGACAGACAGAGGCTGGCGGCCTGATCTTGCTGATTGAAGACGACGAATCTGTGCGCAAAGTGGCCACGAGGATGATGGAGTGCAGCGGCTTTACGGTGCTTGCTGCGAGCGACGGGGTCGAGGGGCTGGAAGTGTTCCGGCAGCACCAGGCGGAAATTTGTTGCGTGCTTTGCGATCTGACTGTGCCACGCATGGGCGGGTGGGAGACGCTGACAGCGATCAGGGCTTTGCACCCGGGGATGCCGGTGATTTTGGCCAGCGGTTACGACGAGGCTGAGGTCATGGCTGGCGATCATCCCGAAAAGCCTCAGGTCTTTCTGGGCAAGCCCTACCAAATGCAGGCCCTGCGAGATGCGATTAGTAACGCCGTAAACGCCCGCTAATATGATGCAATAATGCGCCCCGCCTTGCAGCTTGCGCCACTGATGGGCGTGGTTTTTGAACTTCTGACAGGATGCGTCTTTGCGCGCGCCCAGAATTCTTTAACAAACGCCCCGCTTACGCTGACTGCGGCTGTGAGGTTCGCCGTCCGTGACAATGCCGAATTAGCAAGCCTGCGCGCCAGACAGGATGCCATGCGGGAGCGGCCTGCCCGGGTCCGTGGGTTGCCCAATCCAGTATTTACCTACAGCGGGATGGACGCGGTAAATGGTGGCGCGTGGCCCGATACGGGCGAGAAGCGTTTTATGGTCCAGCAGGAGTTCCCATGGTTCGGCAAACGCGCACTACGGGAAGGCATTGCGGTCAAAGATGCCGAGGCTCTGCAACGTGAGATCGAATCCTTGACGCAGGAAGTGGTGATGATGGTCAAGGAGGTTTGCTTCGATTTGAATGCGGTGCAACAAGTCATGGTGATTACGGTGGAAGAGCAGGCCGTCGTACGGCGCATGGCAGAGGTCGCCGGGACCATCTACGCCACCGGCGATCGCTCGCAGGTTGACGTGCTTAAGGCGTTAACCGAGGTCACGATGCTGAAGCAGAAGCTTTTGGAAGCGCAAGTTCAGGAAAATACATTAAAGGCCAGGCTGAACACGCTCTTGAACCGGCGTGCAGACGACCCGGTCGCGATTGCTGTAACGCTTCCGGAATCCGGGTTCAACCGCAATATCGAGAAACTCTTCAGTGTGGCCGCCACTAACCGTCCGGAAGTTCAGACGGCGCAAGTTCAGGTCGAGCGCTATGAATTGGAAAAACAACTGATGCGGAAGGATTCCGCGCCGGACTATAAGCTGGGGCTGGAATATCGCGAGTTCGCTGCAAGTGACGACATGGTCATGTTTACACTCAGCGTGGATCTGCCGCTGTGGCGGGCGAAAAACCGGGCTGGCGTCCGGGAGGCGGAAAATATGCGGGTGTCCAGTCAGGCGGCGCGCAAGGCCGCAGAACGGCAAAGCGCCTTCGATGTGCAGGACGCCGTCTTCAAACTACAGGCTGCCGGGCGCACGCTGGAATTGTACCGCACCGAACTGATTCCTCAAGCCGCGGCCCGCTTCAGCGCCAGTGAAGCAGGCTACCGGACCGGCAAGCTGGATTTCATGGATCTGCTGGAAAGCGAGCGGTTTCTTCTCAACGCGAAAATTATGGCCGCCATGGCGGAAGGCACGCTTGGCATGCAGTCCGCCAGGCTGGAGCGGGCTGTTGGCGCTGCGCTGCCCACGAACATCCCTCAGGAAAGCGTCGTAAAATGAAAAGCCTGTACATGCTGGTGTTTATGGTTTTCGCCGGGGCGAGCGTGCTGGTCTTGCCCGCAGGATGCAACAAAAGCGGCTCCGATCACCCGTCAGGAAAAACGGCACAATACCATTGCCCAATGCACCCGTCGGTGGTGTCAGATCATGCTGGCGACTGCCCGGTCTGCGGAATGCGGCTGGTGCCAATGGATCAGAGCACGCAAGCGGGCGGGTCGTCAGTGCCTGGATTGGCTGCTGTAACGATTGCTCCCGATGCCCGTCAGCGCATGGGGCTCACCCTCGGGCTGGTTCAAAAGCGGTTGATGGTCCGTAGTGTCCGGAGCCCGGCGCGGATTGTCGCCGACGAAACGCGCCTTTTCCGTGTGACGACTAAAGTTGAGGGCTGGGTGGACAAACTTCACGTTTCAGTGAACGGACAGTCGCTGCGTAAAGGCGACCCGCTGCTGACCATTTACAGCCCGCAACTTGTCTCCGCCCAACAGGAGTACCTGAGCGCTTTGCAGTCTGCCGGAGCTCTGGCCGCCGGCGCCGGCACGGATGCCACGGAAGGCGCCAGGCGGCTGATGGATTCAGCACGGCAACGTCTTCAACACTGGGATGTGAGTGACGGGCAGATTGCCCGCCTGGAGAAAACCCGGCAGGTGGAGAAAACGCTGACGCTCTATGCGCCGGCGGGGGGCTTTGTAACGGAAAAGAGTGTCTTGCCGGGGCAGAAGATTATGCCGGGCGATTCGCTTATGGTCGTGGCCGATCTCTCGATCGTGTGGGGTGATGCGGATGTCTACGAATCCGATCTGCCATACATACAGGTGGGCATGCCCATGGAGCTGACTCTGCCCTATTGGCCCGGAAAATTGTTCAGCGGCAAGGTGAGCTTTGTGTCGCCATCGCTGGACCGTGAAACGCGGACACTCAAAATCAGGCTGGAAATCCCCAATCCGGAAAACTTGCTGAAGCTGGAGATGTACGCCGATGCCAGGCTCAGCTATCCGCTGGGTGAGCGGCTGGCGGCTCCGGAAACGGCCATCATGCGCACCGGTGATCGCTGCTATGCCTTCCGTGAAAGCGGGAACGGGAAGCTGCTTCCCGTAGAAATCAAAGTGGGCGCACGCAACGACGGCTACTACGAGATTCTGTCGGGCTTGAGCGAAGGTGATCAAGTTGTGACTTCCGCAAACTTTCTGGTGGATTCGGAGTCTTCCATGCGTGCGGCGCTGGATGCCGTGTCGGGAGCACGGCCGTGATCAGACGGGTGATGGAGTTCAGTGCGAACAACCGCATCTTAGTCATCGGTCTGGTGGCGGCTGCGGTTGCTTTTGCCGTCTATACGATGCGGCATATCCCGCTGGACGCAATTCCTGATCTGAGCGATACGCAAGTGATCGTTTACACCAAGTGGGACCGCAGCCCTGACATCATGGAAGATCAGGTCACCTATCCGGTCATCACCGCGCTGCTCGGCACGCCCGGGGTCAGGGCCATTCGCGGGTTCAGCGACTTCGGCTTTTCCTATGTGTACGTTATCTTTCAGGATGGCACGGACATCTACTGGGCGCGCAGCCGGGTGCTTGAATACCTTTCGAAAATCAAGGGGTCTTTGCCGGAGGGAGTTACGCCGGAACTGGGTCCGGACGCCACGGGCGTGGGCTGGGTATTTGAATATGCGCTGGTGGACAAGTCGGGCAAACATAATCTGGCGGAGTTGCGCAGCTTTCAGGACTGGAACCTGCGCTACGCTCTTCAAAGCGTGCCCGGAGTAGCCGAGGTCGCCGGCATTGGCGGCTTTCAGAAACAGTATCAGGTCACGATGGATCCCAACCGGCTTCAGAACTACGGACTTTCCATGATGGAGCTGACGGAGGCCATCCGCCGCAACAACAACGAAGTTGGCGGCCGCCTGATTGAGTGGAACGGGCGGGAATACATGGTGCGCGGACGCGGCTACGTGAAGTCTACGGAAGAGCTTGGCAAGGTCGTCGTTAAAGCGAACTTGAAGGGCACGCCTGTTCTGCTGCGCGATGTAGCGGATATTGCGCTCGGCCCGCAAATCCGCCGCGGCCTGGCGGACCTTAACGGCAACGGCGACGCGGTGGGCGGGATTGTCGTCATGCGCCATGGCGAAAACGCGATGAACGTGATCCGGCGCGTGAAGGAAAAACTGGAGGAGCTCAAACCAGTGCTTCCGGAAGGGGTCGAAATTGTCACCACCTACGACCGGTCGGACCTGATCGGAAAATCCATCGCCAACCTGAAAGGGGAATTGTTGCTGGAAATATTGATTGTCAGTTTGGTCATTCTTTTTTTCCTATGGCACATTCCCTCGGCCATCGTGCCGATTGTTACGATTCCGGTCTCGGTCAGCCTCGCCTTTATTCCTATGTATTTCATGGGCATTTCCTCGAACATCATGAGCCTGGCGGGAATTGCCATTTCGATCGGTGTGCTGGTGGACGGGGCCATCGTTGAAGTGGAGAACGCCTACAAAAAGCTGGAAGTCTGGCAGGAAAACGGGCGGGTTGGCGACTTTCGCAAAGTTCGACTCGAAGCGCTCATAGAGGTGGGCCCCTCAGTTTTCTTTTCCCTGCTGGTGATTGCCGTGGCATTCCTGCCGATTTTTACTTTAGTGGAGCAGGAAGGGCGTCTTTTCAAGCCGCTGGCGTACACCAAAACATTGACAATTGCACTGGCGGCCCTGCTGGCTGTGACGCTCGATCCGGCCGTACGCATGCTTTTCACCCGCATGGAACCATTCCGTGCAGGGCCCCGCTGGCTGGCCCGTTTGTTGACGTCGGTGTTTGTTGGCAGTTATCGCCCTGAGACGGAACATCCCGTCAGCCGGGTGCTTTTCGCCTTATACGAGCGGCCGTGCCGTTGGGTGCTGCGCCACCCATGGACCGTGATCGTTTTGTCCGTCCTGATTGTCGGGACGACCGTGCCTGTCTATTTAAAGCTGGGGCGCGAGTTCATGCCGCCGTTGAATGAGGAAGTCATCCTCTACATGCCGACGACAAGGCCGGGCATCTCGGTGACCGAATCGCAGCGCCTTTTGGAATCCCAGGACCGCATTCTTAAATCGTTTCCCGAGGTTATTTCCGTTTTTGGCAAGGCGGGACGGGCCGACACTGCCACTGACCCGGCTCCGTTCTCCATGATGGAAACCACTGTTGTGTTGAAGCCGCCTTCAGAATGGCGTTCCAAGGAGCGCTGGTTCACAAAGTGGGCGCCCCAACTGCTGCGCTCAGTTTTGGGACGGATCTGGCCGGAGCACATTGCGTGGGAAGATCTGATTAACGAAATGGACCGTGCCTTGCAGATCCCCGGCAGCATCAACGCCTGGACTATGCCGATTAAAGGGCGGATTGATATGCTCTCGACAGGGGTGCGAACCCCGGTTGGCATCAAAATTCTAGGCGCGGATCTGATCGAAATTGAGCGCCTTGGAAAACAGGTCGAAGGCGTACTGCGAAAGCTTCCTGGAACCCGCAGCATTTATGCGGAACGCGCAGCCGGAGGTTTTTTTGTTGATTTCGTTCCCAGGCGTGAAGCGCTTGCCAGATACGGATTGTCCATCAACGATTTACATGCCGTCATCATGTCTGCCGTAGGCGGCGAAACCATCTCGACTACCATTGAGGGGCGCGAACGCTACTCGATCAATCTGCGCTACCCACGTGATCTGCGCGCGAACATGGACCAGCTAGACCGCATTCTGGTCACGACCATAAATAAAACCCAGGTTCCGGTCTCAGAGCTGGCGGACATTACGCTGGTAAATGGCCCGGCCATGATTCGAAACGAAAATGGCATGCTGGCCGGATACGTTTATCTCGATATCACCGGACGGGACCTGGGCGGGTATGTGACAGAAGCCCGGCAGGTTGTCGCCAGCGAAGTTAAGCTTCCGGCCGGCTATTCCCTGATCTGGAGCGGTCAGTATGAAAATATGCTGCGAGTCCGCGAGCGCCTCAAAGTCGTGATCCCTTTGACGATTTTGCTGATCTTCGTGCTGTTATACATGAACACGCGCTCCGCCTTCAAGTCGCTGGTGGTGATGCTGGCAGTGCCCTTCTCAATGGTCGGAGCGGTGTGGCTGATGTACCTGCTTGGCTACAACATTTCCATCGCGGCGTGGGTGGGGATGATCGCGCTGATGGGGTTGGATGCCGAGACCGGAGTTTTCATGCTGCTCTTTCTGGATCTGTCATACGAGCAGGCGCGCAAGCAAGGCCGCCTGCGCAATATGCCTGACTTGCATGAAGCAATCATTCATGGCGCAGTAAAACGCATCCGCCCGAAATTGATGACCGTCGCCGCAGCTTCGATGGGGCTGATGCCGATCATGTGGTCTACCGGAACCGGGGCTGATCTCAT
>JBAXJV010000131.1:0-7642 GCA_037137675.1 bacterium
AATTTCCTAACAGTCTAACAGCCTACAGCCTGACAGCCTGCGTCCCATGGGACGCTAGTGATAATTTATTTAAAAATTTCAACTATTTCGCGCATGGAGGTTTCCTACAATGAGCGGGCAGAATGTTTTTAACTACGAGCATTTCAAGAGAGAATTCAAGGTAGATTACCCGGAATATTTCAATTATGCGTTCGATGTCATGGACGTTTTGGGGGACACGGCCCGCAACAAGATGGCCATGATCTGGGTCGGTGACAACGGCGATGAACGCCGGCTCACCTTCTGGGACGTCAAGGTGCTCTCCAATAAAATCGCCAATTTCCTGCAGCGCTTTGATGTTGAAAAGGATACCCGGGTTCTGGTCATGCTCCCGCGCATCCCGGAATGGTGGTGCACCATGCTCGGGCTCATGAAAGTCGGAGCCGTGTCGGTCCCTTCCGCAATGTCGCTCACACCGCGCGACATTGAATACCGGTGCAACAAAGCCCGCATCCGCATGATCATCACCACTCCCGACAATGCCGGGAAGGTTGAATCCATCCGGCATAAAATTCCAACCGTGCAGCATCTGGTGCTGGTCGGCGGCAACCGGGAGGGCTGGATCGACTTCCAGGACAGAGTCGAACCGGCTTCCAGAGACTTCGTTCCAATCGGCGGAAAAAAATACACCAGAAGCTCCGACCCATTTCTGATGTACTTCACATCCGGCACAACCGGGCAGCCGAAAATAGTCGTGCATAATTACGGGTATACGCTCGCGCACAGGAGCACGGCTGAACTCTGGCAGGACCTGAAGCCGAACGACATCATCTGGACCATAACCGACACCGGATGGGCCAAAATTGCCTGGGGCGGATTTTTCGGACAGTGGTATGCGGGCGCTACGCTCTTCGTATGGGAATACACGCGGTTCAAACCCGAACGCATGCTAGCCATGCTGGAAAAGTACGGGATTACGGTCTTGTGCGCACCGCCGACCGCCTACCGGATGCTGATTCTGGAAGACCTCAAGCGCTTCGATTACACGGAGCTCCGGCGCTGCGTCAGCGCAGGAGAACCGCTCAATCCGGAAGTCATCAGCGTCTGGAAAGAAGGCGTCAAAATAGAGATCAACGAGGGCTATGGCCAGACCGAGACCGTCCTGCTGGCCGGGAATTTTCCGGGCATGCAGGTCAAGTATGGATCAATGGGCTTGCCGTCGCCGCTGTTCAAACTGGAGATCATTGATGACAATCTGAAAATCCTGCCGCACGGCCAGGAAGGCCACATAGCGATCAAGGTCAAACCGCATCATCCGTTCGGAATATTCAAGGAATACCTGGACGACGCTGAATTGAACGCCGAGGTGTTCCGCGGGGACTGGTATCTGACTGGCGACCGGGCGTACAAGGACCAGGACGGCTATATCTGGTTCATGGGCCGCCGGGACGACATGATCAAAAGTTCGGACTACCGGATTGGTCCGTTCGAGGTCGAAAGCGCCCTCGTGGAGCATGCGGCGGTCGTCGAGGCCGCCGTCATCGGCATACCGGACAAGATCAAGGGTCAGCGCGTCAAGGCTTACGTGGTGCTGCACTCCGATTTTCAGCCTTCCGAGACGCTGGTCAAGGAACTGCAGGAACATGTCAAGAAGACCACGGCCCCCTATAAGTACCCGCGCGAAATCGAGTTTGTGAAGGATCTCCCCAAAACTATCTCCGGGAAAATCCGCCGGGTCGAGCTTCGCGAGCGCGAAATCGCAAAAATGGAATCGGGGACCCCTGCCGCTACAATACATCCACGGGGTTGAATCTAAGCCGCCACATCTTAGCCGGTTACACTTAGTCGAACTGCTTAGTCGTTCCCTGTAAAAAATCCCTGTTGTCCGAATGCCACGGCGCAGAGCCTGTCTTGCGGAATCTTCATAACGCTGACATAATACTTACAACTTTTGTCAGTATTGTGCAGTGCAAAAAAGACTGCGCTCCCTATTTGATCCACCGTGAAAACATAGGCGGCGGGAAGCGTTCGCTTTCATACGAGCCGCCGCCGGGATTCGGACTTGCACCGCACCAGCGTGCCCGCTGTACCCCCGTAAGGCCACGGGGTAAGAAAGCTGGAGTGGCGGGGCTGACATTGTTGACTTTGGGGACCTGATTGACTGCGAGAAGATTGGACGCGGCGAAAATGAAGGGTTGAACACGCCTTTTCCTGCGGCGTCTCCTAACACTCTGGGGTAAAGTGTATTGTGAACGGAGTGTTTCCCACAATTCCCGCACGAAGCGTGCGGCGCCACAGAAAACCCCTACCGAATGACGATCACGGATCCGTTGTCGCGAATCACCTGGAAGTCCGTGAGCACCACGCCCTGCAAGCCGGTTTCCACCTTGAATGTGCCCACGCGGGTCTTCAGGTTATCGGCATAAATCGTCGCCCGGCTGCCGTTGGCGAAGCCGCCGGTAGCGGTGATTGTATCAGGCCCCTGGTTGGTCATGATCAGGAACCGGTCTGTCTTGGCCGGAACAAAGCCCGTCTGAAGCACGGGCATCAGCGTTCCCGTCAGCGTCAGGGCGCCGTTTGTCACCGCCAACAGATCACAGCCCCCGGCCGTAGTCGCAATCACATCAAACCGCGCGCTGGCGCCGCTCACCATCGTCAGCGGTCCGTTATTCGTCAAGGCCCCCACCCCGGTCAGGCCGGGGCTCACAGCGCCATACACGGTAGAGGTGGCGAGGATGTAGCCGGAGCCACCCAGGATGGCGTTATTGGTGATCACCAGACCGGCGGCAAAGAGATTCGTGCCACCCGCCTGCGCGTTGAGCGTGGCGCTCTGCGTGCCGTCGCCAACCACAAACTCAAGCGTGTTGCTAATCGTCAAGCTCTTCACGCTCAGGGTGCCTCCGTTGAAGAGCAGGCTCTGATTGACATTGGTTAAGGCCAAGCTGGTCAACACCACCTGGGCGGCCCCGTCCAACTTCACGGTGTTCGGAAGCAGGTTGCCATAGGAAACTTTTGTCGCATAAAGATATCCCCCGTTCACAACCAAGCTGTTGTTCGACGAGGCTATCCCATCTGCCAAGCTGATGGTGGTCACGTTGGTGACCAGCCCGTTGTTCGAAATCGTCAACCGATTCCAGCAGCTCGTATTCCCAGTCGATATCATGACCCCGGCGGCAGCCAAATTCCACTCCGACCCCTGATCCGTGACGACCGCTTCATTGCTGATCGCCCCGCGATTCGCACCGATGGCTGAATCAGTCCCTCCTGCTTTATGAATTAACCGCCCTCCGTTATTGACCTTCAGCACATTCCCCGTACAGCCGTCGGAAACATAGATGCGCTGAATACTAACCTGTCCGCCATTGTCGACCACAAGCCTGTTATCGTTTGCGCCCGACCCCCCGATATAGGTTATATTCGCATCGGATCGTAAAAAGGAATTAAGGCCCGTCACTTGCAGCGTGTTGCTCGACGTGCCGGCGCCAGTGGCCACGATAATAGTAGAGGAAGCATAGAATTTTCCTCCGCTGGCGATGATCATGCTATTCGACTTTGACCCGGCATTTGCAACGGTAAGCGAAGTCATATTGGTTGCCAGCGCACCGTTTTCGACCCGGAAGACATTTCCGACAGCGATAGCGTCAGCAAACGCACATCCGTTATTTAAAACGCTGAACAGGGAGTTGGTGCCTGTAATGACGGTCGTGCAGTTTGTGGACGTATAGTGCAGGAACGACGCGTAACTGCTCGCCAGCAACTGACCGCCGTTGGTCACAATCAAACTGCTATTGGCCGCCCCGGCCCCGAAAGCATGGAAGCGCACATTCCAGGCCATGGTCGCCCCATCGACCACAAATGAGACATTGGTGGATCCCAGCGCAATGCCGCTCTGGTTGTTGGCAGTCGTGGAAGTGTTGGTCCAGACTGAACCCCTGCCCGTCACCAATCCGCGGCGATTATGTTGGCCGTTTGCATAATAATATGAAACAGCTCCCAGATTGACAGATACCGTGCCATTGCTCAGCGTGACGGGTCCGGAACCGTTAAGCGCATTAACGTTATCCAGTCGCAGCGTCCCGTCAGGGCTATCCACCACCAGAGCACCCCGGAAGTCATTGGCCGCCGACAGCGCCAACGTATAGGCGCCCTTCTTGGTGAAGGCACCCATGTTCGTCACAACGCCGCCCAGGGCCAGCGTTCCGGCAAACGCATTACCGCCGAACTCCAAGTCGCTTGATGCCAGGATGTTATTGCTGACAACGAACGTCCCGCCTGCGGCCGTCTGAAAATCCACCTTCGCCCCGGCGTTCGTGAACACAAGCTGATTGCCCTTAATGAAGTTGGTCGTCAGTGACGTGCCTGCGAATTGCATCTGGTTGAGCAGGAAATTCCCCGTCCGGTCATTGGTGGAGGCATAAGGCGTGCCATTATCGCCAAAGGCCAGAACCCAGCTCGGGTTGCCGCCGGTGGCCGGAGCTATACCGCCCTGCCAGTTGCCATTGGTACTCCAGTTGCCGCAATTCGGCACATTCCACGTATAATCAGGGGTGGCGCTGGCGGGTCCGCCGCGATAGATCAGGTACAGCGAACTGGACACATTGGTCAGTGACCAGGTTCCCGAGGCCAGGAAATCGGTGGTATCCAGCGTCATGGCCGCCAGGTTATCCCCGCTCTGCTTGCCGTAGGAGAGCAGCCGAATGTTGTAGTTCCGCCCGGCATCGAAATGGGCGGGCGCGGCGCCGCGGGAGCTGAGTTTGATCGTCTGGGAACCGCCCCCGCCGGCCAGGACAACCTGACCCGTAACCGTCACCAGATCCCAGCCCACGCCGGGGCCCAGATCCAGATCGACGATCTCGCATTGGCAGGTGGATCCCGCCTGGAAGGTGATGCCCGTTCCCGCAATCGTCAATGCCCCTACTCCGCCAAGACCGGGGGCAATCGCAGCGCTATTGCCGAGTGTGACACCCACTGAACCGCCTCCGGCAATTCCAACTCCAGTCAATGTGGCATTCGTGTTGATCAAGAGACCTACATTAAAGGCTAATGTGCCGCCGGCCAGAGACTTCAACGTGGCCGCTTGCGCGCCATCTCCCACTGTGAATGCGCTGCCATTGTTCAGCGTCCACGTGGCAACGCCCAGCGTGCCTCCCATCAGATTGACGTTATTGTTCGTCAAAACTGACAGCGTAGAGATGTCATCCACCAGGCCGCCCTTGTCGATGACCAGGAGGTTGCTGGAGGAGGTCGTCGAAAAGCCGATCGTCAGCGATTGATTACCCAGCTTCCAGAGAGAGCTTGCTCCGGTCACCGTAATCACATTGCCCGTGGACGCCGTCGTCGTTGAAACAATGGAGGCCCCCGTGGAATAGAGCCGACCGCCGTTGGTAATCGTCAGGCTGCCCCCGTTTATCACAGGACTGGCGTTTGGATTATAGGCCAGTTGAACGGCGCCGACATTGGTCACCAGCCCCCCGTCGATGCGGCATTCATTATTGCTGATGCCGATACCGCCCGTGACATCCCCGCCCACCATGAGCGTGCTTCCATTCAAGGCAAGCAGGGATTCGGAGCCGCGCACCAGGAGCCGATTTCGGGCCATGGAATGCGTATTCGCTTTACCAGAATAGGCTACGGCAACCATGCCGGCCGAGTAGACTCTCGCGCCATCGAGAATTTCAAAGCTGTTGTCATAGGCGGGATACAGGATTGCAGCGCCAAGCGTCGTCCCTGGCATGGCGATGGTAGCGCTACCGATATAACCCACCCCTCCATTGACAAACCGGATCAGATTGCCCACCGTGCCATTCGTTCCTGTCCCGAAGTTCAATTGCGATGCATTGGTGATCATGGCCGCGCCGAGGGTTCCTTGTCCATCGACCAGCAGCACATTGTTGGTACCGTTGGCGCCGCCGACTGTTATGATCTGATTGCCGCCATTCAAGACGGATGTCGCGGAGGCATCCCCGATGATTGACAGCTGGTTGCTCCAGCCGCCACTGCCTACGTTGACAGCGCCGTTTGCAGCCAACAGACCGCCATTCGTGATCATCAGGCTGTTACATGACGAACTGCTTCCTACCAGTAACGTGGCGGTGTTGCTCACCACGGCAGCACCCGTGACGCCCTGCCCGTCAATGACGAGAGCGTTCAACATGGCGCCCGCGCCAAATCCGACTGTCACGGCCTGTGCGCCGACGTTCCAAAGAGAATTGCTTCCTTGCACACACACGACATTGCCCGTGGACGAGGTTCCGATGGTCGAGTCTTGCACCCCCACGTTGATTAACTGCCCGCCGCCGAGCACCTGCACCTCATTGCTGTTCGCTCCTGCCAACCCCACCTGCAAGAAGTTGGAGTAGCGAATCACCGCTCCTAAATCGACAACCACCGTATTGAACCGAGCGCCCGGATCCCTGCCCGGATTCAAGCTGCTCGTGGCGGTAAGCAGCGAACCGGCCCCCTGCACAAGCACGGAGTTGCTGATGCCACCCAGAAAGCCGATTTGCACGGATGAGCAGGCGAGCTGCCCCCCCGCTAACACCTGCACGTCATTATTCATACAGGCGGCGCCGGTTCCCACGCTCAGCGCGCCGCAGGAGGCCGCCGCCCTGTCGTCAATAAGCAATCGATTAAACACGGCGCTAGCGACCCCACCCACGATCATAGCCGTGGATTTCCACAGCGAATTGGAGCCACTCACATGCCCGACATTGCCCCGGGCCCCGACCGTGTTGTAGCCAAGGGTCGCGCTGCCGGTAAAGAGCTGGCCGCCCGAGAGCACCTGCACCTCGTTGCTGCTGCACGGCACGGTCGTCGTTGCTAAATTGGTCGCCACCGCGCCGGCCTCAACCACCAGTTTGTTCAACAGGGAGCCCACACCCGCACCAACCTGCACTTGTGTCGAACCGGCATGCCATAGCGAATTAGTCCCCTGCACACGCAAGGTGTTGCCGGTAGAAGCCGATCCTATAACCGTCACCGTCGTAAATAACCGGCCGCCGGCCAGCACCTGCACTTCATTCCCCGGGCTATTATTTACCCCCACATTAAAACCCGTAGCGGCATTAGTGACCACCGCGCTTCCCGGAAAATCTCGCCCGTCCACAATCAACATGTTATTGGAAGCGCTTCCCCATGAAAGTGCGCCACCCACATTGATCGTCGTGGCCGCTGACCAAGATGATGTCACCCCTGCCCCTCCAACGACAACAACCTTATTCCCATTGCAATTATTGGTCATCCCGATGCTCGCCACTCCGGTCGCATACAAGCGCCCACCGTTGGTAACGATAATGGAATAAACACTACCTTTAACCTTGAACGTCGCGGAGGTCAGGCTTGTACTGAGGGTGACCGTGGATGCACCGCCAAAGGCTGAAAACTCAGCATCGCTGGCATTAGTCCAAGGCGCCAAGGTGGTGGCGCCCGCTGAGGAAGCCGCCCATTGAGCGTCCGCCGTGCTCCAGATGCCATCGCTATGATTCAATCCGGGGCCCGTTCCGTCCCAGTATTGAATCGCCGCTTGGGAAACCATCGCCAAAAACGCCAGAAAAACGGAAAATACAATCTTGCGCATATGGCCTCCTTAAAAACAAACTGCGTAAAATTTTCACACAACAAGATGTAGCCGTCAACCACCAAAAAAAGACTCGCTAGAAATGGG
>JBAXJV010000132.1:0-7622 GCA_037137675.1 bacterium
ATAAATGACACGGCGGTGATTGCCGATGATCTGGCCTCGGATGCGCAAGCGGAGCTCCCTGCCGCACCCCGCCGGGTCCTGTTCGGTGCGGGCCCGGATGCAACGTGGCGCTGGACGCCGGGCGTAGTGCGCGGTCCCGGCGGCGTGTGCGTGGCCTGTGCTGGCACGCCGTTTGATAACGAGATTCTCGGCCTGACCGCCGCAGCGGCCTGCGCGGCAGTGGCGGCCTGCGGCGTTGCACCAGCAGCGGTGGGTGCTGCGATGCGGGACTTCAAAACCTTGCCGCACCGCATGCAAACCGTGGGCGAATTGCACGGCGTGCGCTTTGTGGATAATTCAAAAGCAACCACGCTGGCCGCGCTGGCGGCGGCCGTGCGCATGGCGGGCGGCCCCGTGCGCCTGATCGCCGGCGGACAGCTCAAGGAAAAGGATTTAACGGGCGTAAAAAAAGTGTTGTCTAACTGCGTCCGTGGCATCTACACTATCGGCAATTCTTCGTGCGCGCTGGCCGAGGCCTGGGGCGATGCCGCGCCCTGCGTGGTATGTGGTGATTTGCGGTGTGCAGTTGAGCGCGCTTGGAAGGAGGCGAAGGCGGGTGAAGTGATTCTGTTGGCGCCGGGTGGTGCAAGCTTCGATCAGTTCCGTGGATTTGATGACCGTGGTAATCAATTTTCTGAGATGGTTCAATTAATAGTTAGAGGAGAATGACTGTGAAACGTATGGCGACGATTGGTGTTGTGGCAGCGCAAGGCGCGGCCGTGGTTGGTTTTCTAATGTTGACAGGCTGCGCGACGCATCATGCGGCGGTGAAGCCCGAAGCGGAAGTAATGCCGCTGACTGTAATTACAAACACCCCGACCGAAGTTGTGCTTCCAGCACCGCTGCCGGTTGCGTCAAAAACCTACCTGGTTAAGAGCGGCGACTCCGCGAGCAAGATTGCGAAGAAGTGCGGTTGCACGACACGCGATCTGGTTGCCTTCAACAATTTGAAGAATGCCAATGCGATTCGCGTCGGTCAGACTTTGAAAATCCCGGACTATGCCAAGGTGCCTGCTGGCGAGGAAGCCGTGGCCGGTCACAAGACAGTCAAACATGCGGCGGTCGTCAAGTCCGGCCACAGCACGGCGGCTGGCGCTTACACTGTCGTGGCAGGTGACAGCCTGGGTAAACTTGCGCAACAGCACGGCACAACGGTTGCCGCCATCAAGGCAGCCAACAACCTGACCGGCGACAACATCCGCCTTGGACAAAAGCTTGTCATTCCGGCCGGCAAAGCTGGCGCGTCTGCGAAAAAGAGCGTGAAGGCAGGCAAGCCGGCAGCGACTGCCGTTGTTGCCGCAGTGGCGGGCACACCGGAAGGCGATGCCCCGATGCTTGCAGCGACGAACGGGACGGCTAAGTCCTCGGAAATCCTGCATGTCGTCGAAGCCAATCAGGATCTGGCCTCCATCGCCATGATGTATGGCGTTCGCCAGGAGGACATGATCAAGGCCAACAACCTGACTTCGCCGCAAGTAACGGCTGGTCAGACGCTGAAAATTCCGCCGGCGGCAATGCCGTAAAGCGGACTAAATGCGACGAACGCCTCGCCTGTTGGCGGGCATCGTGCTTGTACTGTTGGCGCTGGGTCTAGTCATGCTGGCCAGCGCCAGCAGTGTTAAAGGGGATGCCTCGAAGAATGATCCCGGCTACTTTCTCAAGCGCCAGGCGGTCTGGTTGGCGGTAGCCGTGGTTGCCAGCGTAGTCGCCGCAAAGGTGGATTACCACCGCTGGCAGAAGTTCTGGATCCCTCTGGCTTTGCTATCGGTATTCCTGCTGACCATGGTCATGGTTCCAGGGCTGCGCCTGAAAATCGGCGGCGCCTACCGGTGGTTCCGCATGGGTCCTTTCAGTTTTCAGCCGTCGGAACTGGCTAAAATTGCCGTGGTGGTAATGCTGTCTGCCTGGATGACACGCTGCGGCGTCCGCTCGTTGCGGTTTCGGGACGGCGTGCTCAAACCGATGGCGATGCTGGGCGTTTTTCTGGCGCTTGTAATCAAGGAGCCCGACTACGGCACCACCATTTTGCTGGCTACAGTGGGGGTGTGTGTCCTGTTTGTCGGTGGCGCCCGCGGCTGGCAACTCGCGCTGCCATGCCTGATTGGCGTCGCCTGCATTGCCTACCTGATCAGCCTTGACCCTGTACGGCTGGGACGGATTGTGGCGTTTATAGAACCCGAGCGAAACCCCAAAGTGGCCTATCATCTGGCCCAGTCTAAAATGTCATTCATGCTGGGCGGGCTTTGGGGCGTTGGCCTGGGGAACAGCCTGCAAAAACACTTTTATCTTCCCGAAGCGCACACGGATTTCATACTGGCCATCATTGGCGAGGAACTGGGACTGGTGGCGACGCTGGGCGTGGTCCTGCTGTTCGCAGGCTATCTGTTTTGCGGCATGCGCATAGCACTCAAAGCCCCCGACTGCTTTGGAAGGTTGACGGCCTTTGGTTTGACGATGATGATAGGGCTGCAGGCCTTCATCAATGGCGGCGTAGTAACGGGTGTTCTGCCGACCAAGGGCCTGCCGCTGCCGTTCATCAGTTACGGCGGTTCAAGCCTGATCATGTCCATGGTGGCGACCGGCATCCTTATGAACATCGCCCGTCACACCGCCAGCGGCGATGACGCGCATACTCGCGCGGTTAAGGACCGGACTCAAGCACTCTAAGCGTCGTGGCAGGTTGTCCAGGGAGTTAGTTTTATGCGTGTTTCCACCATCAGAAAGATTGACCGCTGGGTTGGGCTTCCGGCCTGCCTGATGCTGACTGTGATTCGCAAGCTGGGGCTGGGGGGTTTTGACCGCCCCACCGGGGCTGTGCGCAAGATCGTGTTTATCAAGCTGGCTGAGCAGGGCTCCACGGTGCTGGCGCATGCGGCAATCAGTCGCGCGATCGAGATGGTGGGCCGTGAGCATGTCTACTTTCTGGTTTTCAAAGAAAACCGTTTTGTCTGCGATGTAATGGAGCTGATTCCGCCGGACAACGTCGTGACTGTGAATGCGGAAAGTTTACCCTCAGCTTTCATATCATCAATCGGCGCCGTCCTCCGGTTGCGCAAGCTGGGGGTGGACGCCGCAGTTGACCTGGAATTTTATGCGCGGTCATCCGCGCTTTTTACTTTTTTGAGCGGAGCCACGCGACGGGTGGGGTTTCATTCGTGGGGCGGAGAAGGGCATAACCGCGGCGATTTGATGACGCACCGGCTGATTTATAATCCGCATTATCACACCGGTCAGATTTTTCACATGATGGTGGAGGCTCTGGCGCATCCTGCCGGACGTTTTCCGGCCTTTGATTTTATACCGCCATCGTCCAGCCTCGATTTCCCGGTCTTCCATCCCGAAGCTGGCGAGGTTGAAGTTGTGCAGGGCATCCTGCGTGAACTCGCTGGTATATCGCCCCCCCACCCTCTGGTTCTGCTGAACGCCAACTGCAGCGATTTGCTGCCACTCAGAAAATGGGACAGCGCGAACTATCTTGAGCTGGCCAGGCGTTTGATTAAACAATTTCCGACGGCTGTTGTGGCCTTCACTGGCGCTCCGGATGAAGCGGCTGGCGCCGGGGCGCTTTGCCGCGCGGTGAATTCTCCGCGCTGCGTATGCATGGCCGGGCGGACCACCCTCCGGCAGCTGCTGACGCTGTACAGCCTGGCCGATGTGCTGGTTACCAATGACAGCGGACCTGCGCATTTTGCTTCGCTGACAACAACGGATGTCATCACGCTTTTTGGCCCTGAGACTCCTGCGTTATTTGCAGCACGGACCGGGCGCAACCATGTGATCTGGGCTGGCGTAGCCTGCAGCCCGTGCGTGAACGCCTACAACGACCGGCTTTCCTTCTGCCATGACAATGTTTGCATGCAGAATATCAGCGTAGAGCGCGTCTATGAGACGGTGGTCGCCGTTCTGAATAAACGCCTCCTGCGCGATGATTTCACCAGGGGGACGGCATGACACAAAAGGTAGATGCACCGGCAGGCTGGTCTTCGTCGCGGTTTTTCTGGTTGGTTCTGGCCGCGATTACGCTGTGGAAAGTCATTGCCTGCGTAAAGCTGACACTCGTGCTGGACGAAGGATATTACCACTACTGGTCTCTGCATCCGCAGTTGAGCTATTTTGACCACCCGCCTCTGACCGGATGGCTGATGACATTGTCTGGCATGCTGCTGGGCAACAGCGTCTGGACCGTGCGCATCTGGCCCTTGCTGGGCGGCATCATCTTCACTCTGCTGGGACGGGCGCTGGGCCGCGCCTGGGCCGGGCCAGCCACCGGAAACCGGGCCGGCGTGTTGTTGTCGCTAGCCCCCCTGCTTGCCGGCAATGGCTTGATTATGACGCCCGACACCGCTTTGGCCGTAGCCTGGGCGGCGGCCATCGGGTCTGTTTGGAAAGCGCTGTTTCAGGATGCGCGCAAGTTTCTCTGGTGGAGCCTTGCGGGTGTTTGTGCCGGCCTGGGATTTCTGAGCAAATATCCCATGCTGCTGTTCTTTTTCGGGTTGGGCTTGTTCTGGTTGTTTGCACCCGGCAAACGCTGGGAGGTTTTTTGGGGCACGGCCTGGGCGGGGCTGATTGCACTGGCCTTGTTTTCACCCGTAATTTTCTGGAATGCGCAGAACGGCTGGATCTCTTTTCTTTTTCAAATAGGGCACGGATTAAATCCATCCGATCATTCGCTTGCCGGGAAACTGCTTAATTATCTCGGGGTTCTGCTGCTGATCGCCACGCCGTTTGTCGGAGCGCTGGCGATGCTCAGTTCGGTGCGGGCAGTTATTAATCCGGATTTAAAGGGGCGCTTACTGGCAGCATTTTTCTGGTCCATCGTGCTGTTTTTCGGCTACTCGGCGCTGAAAATGATGGTGGCGGCCAATTGGGCGATGCTGGCTTTTTATACCGCCTTGATCCTGCTTGCAAGGGACTGGCCTGCATTTCCAAGGAGGTTCCGGAATCTAGCGCTGGGGTTGCTCGTGGTGGGTGATGTGCTGGTGATGGCTTACCTCATGATCCCTGCCGGAACGCCTTTGCGCATAGGTGGAAAGGCGCTGGATCCAAATCGAATCCGCGAGTTTATCGGCGCGCAGGAGGTGGCAGCAGTCGTGGCCCGGCAGGTTGCTTCAACACCGGTTGACTTTGTATGCGCTGATCGCCATCAGACGTTTGGTCTGCTTCAATTTTACGCCCCTGAGCTGCGGGATAAACTGTGGCTGCCCGATTCAGGGCGCACCCGGTTCCCGTGGATCAATGACAGCGCCTGGGCGGGTGGCACAGCCCTGCTGGTTTCATCAGGGCCGAGGGACTGGAATGAATACGGGTGGTTTGACAAAGTCACGCTGGTGGGAGAAACCCGGGTGCCGTTCAAAAAAGTTCGCGCACATACGCTTTATTTTTATCTTGGCAGCGGATATCACCCGGAACGTGTGAAAGAAAAGAAAGACTGACTCAGAAGGGCGTGCGCCGGGCTTCAATCAGCCCCTCGGGGATCTCGCGCAGGAAGCGCGAGGGGGCGGCGTAAGCTAGGCTGCCGTCGTAGCCACGGCGGACTTCCGGAGCGCAGAGGTACAGCTCACTGCGGGCACGGGTGCAGGCAACGTAAAACAGCCGCCGCTCTTCAGCTTCATTGCCGCCATCCTCGGTCAGCGCGCGAGGTGATGGGAACATGCCCTCCGTCATCCAAAGCATGATCACGGCATCCCATTCCAACCCCTTGGCCTGATGAATCGTGCTCAGGCGCACAGTTGGCACAAGCTCGCCTCCGGCGGCAATGTCAGCGTCGCTAGTGGAGCCAGGCGCCGAATCGGTGTTGGTTTGAAGCGCCACGGCGCTCAAAAAGTCGCGCAGCGTAGCAAATGGCTGCGTGAAGGCGATCAACTCCTTAAGGTCATCTGCGCGCCGGCGGTAGTCTTCGAATGCTGTGCGGGCGTACTCGTCGTACATCTCTTCAAAGAAGCTGCGCAGAACCTCGGCAGGCGATGCGGCGGCAGGGTCGGCAGCGACCATGGCGCAAAGCGTTTCGATGGGTTTCCAGAGCTCACGCGCGGCCGCTGGCAGCGCGCCGCGAAGTGTGGCAAGCGTGCCCGGAATGGTGAGATCAAACCGCCCGCCCAGTTTATCTAGAATACGCCCGGCGGTGTGCTCGCCAACCTTTGGCAGTAGTTGCAGCAGGCGGTGGAAAGCCAGCGCATCGTCGGGGTTCGCCAGTAATCGCGGCAGCGCGCAGAGGTCCTTAACGTGAGCTTGCTCGAAGAAGCGCATCCCCGAAGTAACAACGTAGCCGATGTTTGCCCTGGTTAGATGGAGCTGTAACTCCATGGCGTGTGAATGCGCCCGATAGAGCACAGTTACATTGCCGGCGCCGTAGCGCGTTACAAGGCGCGGGATCAACTCCACGACGTAACGCGACTGCTGGTCGGCGTCCCGGGGGCGGACGCAAACCGGCCTGCAGGCGTGCGGTTTCGTACTGCGCAGAATTTTCTGGAACTGCTCCGGATTGCCGGCAATACAGGCGTTGGCAACGTTCAGAATCTCCGGCACGTTGCGGTAGTTTGTTTCCAGCAAGAAAACCTTGGCGTCTGGATAGCGTGTCGGAAAGCTCAGGATGTTACGGCAGTCGGCACCGCGCCAGGCGTATATGCTTTGAAAATCATCGCCGACAACGAAAAGATTGCGATTGCGGGCGGCGATCCGGTCAACCCATTCCGACTGAATCGGATTGGTGTCCTGGTACTCGTCCACCAGAGTGTGCTGAAACTGCTCCTGATACCGCTGCAAAAGCGCGGCGTGTTCACGGAAGAGGCGCAGTCCGTTGACCAGTAGATCGTCGAAGTCCATGGCGCCCAGCGTGAGCTTTTCCTTGGTGTAAGCGTTCAGAACTCTGAGCACGTCGTCGCCAAAGTCGGCAAGCTGGCTGTAGCGGGTTTGCAGCAGACTGGCAGCGGAGGTGCCCAGATTGGATGCCATGCTGTTGACGGCCAGTAGGACTTCCGGCTTCGGGAATTCGCGGGGCGGGAGTTTGGCGCTGCGGATGCAGCGGCGCAGCAGGCTGACGGCATCGTCGCGGTCGAGAATGGTGAAATTGTGAGGATAGCCCAGTTGGTCGGCATGGCGGCGCAGCAAGCGGTTGGCCATGTGGTGAAATGTGCCGCCCCAGAGGTCGCTGACATCGTGATGCACGAGCAGGCGTGTGCGCTCGAGCATCTCTTTCGCCGCGCGGTTGGTGAAGGTTAAAAGCAGGATGCGGTCAGGGCGCACACCGGATTCGACCAGATAAGCGACGCGGTGGACAAGCGTACGGGTCTTGCCGGTGCCGGCGCCGGCAAGGACTAGAACCGGACCATCCGGCGCGCTGACAGCCGCCAGTTGCTCAGTATTTAAGCTGTTGTGGAAGGGCACAGGTTCGAATTCAGAATTCAGAAGTCAGCATACAAAATGCAAAACAAATCTGAACTCAAATCGTTACCGCGCAATCTCAGCCGTTACGGCGAAACTGGCAGCGAAGCTTCGACCGCCACCGCAGGCGGAATGACCGCGGGCGTGTTTGAGACCATGCCGATGGCAGGAGCAGCCGGGGCTACGGGCATGGTCAACACAGG
>JBAXJV010000133.1:0-7617 GCA_037137675.1 bacterium
CCGATGAGCGCGCCTTTGTAGCGGCGGCCGTCAAGTCCGAGCATGCCGTCGGCGACAATTTCCCAGTCCTTGAAGTGCGCATGCACAACGTCTGCAGCGCAGAGCCGGAAGCTCTCAGCTGGGTTCTCGCCCGTGAAGGCGTTGCCGTTATCGTAAGTTAGCTTCAGTCCGGGAACTTCCCGCTTCGCCTCATTGAAATCGCTGGCAAGTACGAACGGGCTGGTCGCGCCGGGGAAGTTTTCCACGGTCATGGTGATGCCTGCAGCTTTGGCCCAGGGAATGGCTTTCTGCAAGCCGCAGATAAAGTTTTTCCGGCTCTCATTCCGGTCCATGCCATCCTTGCCATGGGTCACGACCATAACCTTGTCGGATCCGATTGCCACGGCGTTTTCAATGCCGCGCTTTATGTTGTCCAGCGCCGGTTGCTGTTCCTTGGAACAGGAGTGGTTCAGGTCGCCCGGGAAAGTATGGCAGACGGCCTTCAGCCCGAAGTCGTCCAGTAATCTGCGGACCTCGCGGGGGTGGCGACCATAGAGCGTGACCACGTCAATCCCGTCCAGCCCCAGTTCCACGGTAAATTCGCACATGCGCACCATGTCAACATCTTGATCACGCTTGCCTCGCGCCAGCGTATAGGACATGACTGACAATTTCATGGCTTCTCCTTTTGCCCCTGCGACATTAATCAACCACCTAAGCCGGCCTTTTTCAGGGTTTCAAAGCTCATTTTCGCGCTCTCGAGCGGAGGATTTTTGCAGGTGTCCTGCTCAACTATCAGCCAGCGGGTCCGACTGTTCTCGACGGCGTTGAGAATGGCCGGAAGATCGAGCGTGCCGTAGCCTACTTCAGCAAAGGAACCGTCGGTTTTATCCATGTCCTTGATATGCACCTGCGGGGCGCGACCTGCGTACCGGCGGATGTAGGCGGCCGGGTCCTGGCCGCCCTTTTTCACCCAGTAGGTGTCGAGTTCGAACTGCAACAGTGATGGCCTGGCCATCGCCTGATCAAGTGCAATCGTGCCGTTGACTTCCGCAAGTTCACCGGCATGGTTATGGTAGGTGAACAGAAAGCCCTGTGAGTAGGCCACTGCGGCGGCCTGCAGCATGCGATCAACTGTGCCGGCCCAGTCTTTATTGACTTCGTTGCATAGGCTGGTGGTCACAAATGAGCTGTTTAAAGCTCCGGCGTAGGCATAGGCGTCGCTACGCGGCTTAAGTATCTCATCCAGTGAGGTATGCATGCCGGCGCACTGCAATCCCAGAGACTGCAGATATTTCGCCAGTTCGCGCGGTGACATACCACCGTAGACTCCTGCAAACTCGACGCCCTGATAACCTATTTCGGCCAGAACTTTCAGAGTTCCCTTAAAGTCCTTCTGGCAGGCATCACGTACGGTATAAAGCTGTATTCCGATGGAAACTGACATGCTTGGGCTCCTTTAATTTACAATACGATTTTTTCAACTTGATCAATGTTAGCGAGAACTTTCCTGATACCTTTAGCAACGTACTCGGCGACCACCGGGGAGTTGGGGGCTCGCAAAGGAGTGGTCATGCCGGTGTGCGTGTCGGTATGGCGCTGGGCTTCCGTGTACTGGCCCAGGTCATAACTGACCGGCGACGCATGCTGGCAGTTCCAGGGGCATCCGTTGCCATATCCGTTTTTCGCCTGAAACACAGTCATCGCCGGCAGGATGAAGTTTTGCCAGACGTTGGTTGCAACGCCTTCAGCCTGCATTGCCTTTACGAGTTTGTCGCGGAATTCCCGCGCATCCGCTTCGTGACCCATGGCTTTAAAATCAAAACGGTTGGTATAGTTATACCAATTGCTTTCGGCCTTGGGATATTCACGCGGCAGGATCAGGTATTGCGTGCCCTCCAGGCACTCGGTCAACCGCTTAGCGTTGGCCTTCAGCGTGGCCTGATAGTGGTCAAGTTTGGTAAGCTGGGCGCGGCCAAAGGCAGCTACGAGTTCAGTGCTGCGATACATCCAGCCGAGCGCATAGGCGTGGTAGTCACGTTTCTGAACTGGCGTGCGGGTCTCGCCGAAGGACCAGAGCTGGGCGGCTTTCTGCTGCATTTCCGGATTGTTCGTCACAAACATTCCGCCTTCGCCTGAGCACAGACACTTGTTCTGGTTGAAGCTGAATGCACCGCAATCGCCGATGGTTCCGACTTTCTTGCCGTCAAAGCGCGCTCCGTGAGCCTGACAGGCATCTTCGATCACCTTCAGCCCGTGCTTTTTGGCGATCGCCATGACCTTGCCCATGTTGGCAGGCATGCCGTGCAGGTGTACCACGATGATTGCTTTAGTTTTTTTAGTGATCGCCGCTTCGATCTTGTCTTCGTCAATATTGATGCTGTCGAATTTTATATCAACAAACACCGGAACGGCGTTGTGGTGCAGAATACAGGTTGCCGAGGAGGACCAGGAATAGGCTGGCACAATTACTTCGTCGCCGCATCCGCAGTCGCAGGCGACCAGGCACATGTGCAGCGCCGCTGTGCCGCTGTTTGTGAAAATGGCGTGCTTGTTGCCGTTCCAGGCTGCCCATTCTTCCTGGAATTTCGTGCAGTTCTCGCCGAAGGTGTGGCAGGATTGTTCGAGCGCTGCCATGACCAACTTCCGGTCCACATCATCCACCGGCGGCCAATTCTTCATCAAGCCTTCCGGAACCGATTTTTCCCCGCCGTGAATCGCTAGTCTGGTTGTCACATTATCTCCGTATCGTTGCTGGTCCGTTGCCGGTTATTCAAGGTTTCCAGGCGTGTCTGCCCGGGTGTCTTCAACCTGACGCTATTGCATGTGCATCAGCTAAGAAACACTAAAAATACGCCGTCATTCTCCCGCTTACAAGGAGATTCTTTTTCCTGGTTTTTTCCCCTCGTACAGCAGGCCAAGAGCGATGGCCCGGCTGGATGGCAGAGGATCCAGATGATACGTCAAAAATGCGCCGAGCAGCCGGGCTGCGGATTGCTCTTGTGATGGCTGGCAGGCTGTGCGTCGTACCATGTCAGGTGTGGCGTCGCGCTGCCAGGCCCGTAGCATGGCGAGTACGTCGGGCGGCATCGCAGGTCGGTTGTCGGTGGGTGTCACGCAGCGGGCGCAAAGCAGTCCGCCGCGATCCGGCGCAAAAATTGCGGGGGCGGTGCTGTTAATCGGATCACCGCAGGCCGTGCAGCAGTCAAGCTGCGGGGCAAAGCCGGATTTTTCCAGGGCACGTAATTCGGCCCAGACCAGCGTTGCAGGAGTGGGGACCCGCACTTCCCAGTCATCCAGCGTGCGTTCCAGCAGCCGGTAGATTCCGGTATGCCCGGAGCCTGGCGGACAGAGGTGCGATATCAGATCGCAAAGGTAGGATGCGGTGGTTGTCTTGCGCCAGTCGTCGCGAAAGCCCTGGCGTGGGTTGATGCTCGCGCACTCCTTGAGAATATGCAGACCACGCGGGGCGCGGGTGTAGTAAAGGACCTCGCATGTGTAAAAAATGTCGAATTGTCCTTGTAGCAGGCTGCGGCGGCGCTGGACGCCCTTGGCTAGCGTTGCGAAGCGCCCGACGTCTGGTGCCAGCCAGGTGATCACGTGTGAGGTTTTCGAAAATGGCTCGACGCGTAGCGCGATAGCTTCGGTTTTGGCAATCAGCACGGTGGCACGCTCCGCAGCAGGTCCTGCAACAGCCCGGCGTGCCGGGCGGCCGCGCACCAGCGTAATTCGCGTTGACGCATGCGGCGACTTCCTGATGGCGTGGCATCGTCGGCGTCCGTCAAATGATCTACTCCGTGCGCCAGATAGAGCGCGAGTTCACCCGCCACGCCCCCGTAGCACGGTCCCAGCGTGCTGGCGCGCTGGGCGTTGACGACAATTTCTCCGGCGCGCAGACCGTGCGCTTCGACAGGAAAAGGCGCATAGGCTTGAGTGATCACGTCGGTTGTTTCGTCGCGTCTGAACACAGCGCGATTATATTGGCGGATGGTGTTGTCGTTTACCAGTATGGCTGTAACGCAGCCCCATTGCAGGCTGGGCGGTAAATGGCGCGTCGCGCGCGATAAAAAAAATGCAAGCAGCAGGCGCAGTGCAGGAATCTTCACCCGCAGCGCTTGCTGACGATTGGCGATTTCAATGCAAAAGGTCATTTTGCTTACTAACAGCCTGCTCAAACGCCCTGATCGGTTGCGGCTTGTCATCGGCAGCTTGGAACAGGTACCTTGTTGGCGGTTAAGCCTAGCCGCTAACGGGGCGGTTGGGCAAGTCTCGTATATTGTGCGGGGGTAGCGAAGATGAAACCATCGGCCAAGCCAATTTATCTGTTTTGGGGTGAAGACGAGTTCCTGGTAGGCAAGCACGCCAGAAGCCAGGTGGATGACCTGATGCCTGCGGACGATCAGGCGTTTGGTCTTGAAATCATCGAGGGTATGGTATCCAGCGGCGATGAAGCTGCGAAATCACTTAAGCAGGCGCTTGAAGCTGTGCAAACGCGCGGTTTTTTGGGTGATGGCAAAGTTGTCTGGTTGCGCGGCGTAAATTTTTTAGGTGGCGAACCGATTGGCAAAGGCGATGCCGTAAAGACAGGCATCGAACATCTGATAGAGTGGGTCGAAGCGGCCGACGGAAAGATGAACCCGCTGGTTATCAGTAGCGGCAAACTGGACCGTCGTTCGCGATTCTACAAAGTCTGCGAAGCCAGAGGCGCGGCGCTGGCATTTAATCCGCCCGCATTGAGTAAAGAAGCGGCGATGGATTTGACGACGCGCGCCCGTACCCTGCTGGAGCAAGCCGGGGTGGCTGCGGACGCAGCTGTCGTACAGCTGCTTGTGGCGCGTACTGGCACGGATACGCGCCAGATGGCCAGCGAGATTGACAAGCTCGCGCTCTACGTTGGTGACGCTAAACGGGCAACGCTCGATGATGTCCGTGCAATCGTAGGGCTGGCGCGCGAGGCGCCGGCCTGGGATCTGAGCGATGCCGTGGGTCAAAAAGACCTGCCAAGAGCAATCGCTCTGGAGCGTCAGTTGTTATACCAAAAGGAGAGCCCGATCAGGCTGATCGGGATGCTTGTACGTCATTTGCGCGAGTTATCACTGGTGCGTGAGGCGCTCGACCAGGGATGGTTGCTGGTTCAGGGTAATGGTTACCACGAAACGGCCGCCTGGAGCGGTCTGCCTGTAGATGTAGAACAGTCAATTACTCTGGCGTGGGGGCGTAACCCGCGTGCAATGCATCCGTTCCGGCTGCTGCAGATAGCGCGGCAGGCTCGTAAATTCACCGCCCTCGAACTGCAGACCAAGCACCAGCAAGCCGTGGCGGCGCACGAGAAACTGGTGTCGAGCAGTCTTCCGGCACCACTGGTGCTGGAACTGCTGCTTGTACGGCTGGCGCGCTAAGAGTGGTATACGGGGCTCTGTGGACGACAATAACCACAAATAACCACAAAATGCTTGCCACCGAAGCTGCGATGGGGGTATTTTAGAGCCTCCCACCCATGTCTGCTGCAAACACCGCCTCTGTTCTCGAAAGCTGGGAAACCACCCGCTATGAGCTGCTTAATACCAGAATCAGCGATCTGGGGCTGCAAGTTGCAAACTCGATTCTGGAAGCTTATGTGCAGCGTTTCTACCGGGAATTAGAGCGGCAGCGACTAACTTTCCGGCCCATCTGCTACCTGACCGATAGTTGGGGCTGTCCAAACGAGGTGCCCATTATCGGCGTGCCATTCTACCTCGCAGACAAGCGGCTGATGCGTATTGAGGAGGAGCAGACCGGAGAAATCGAAGACGAGTCTACTATCATGATGTTTCTGCGCCACGAGGCTGGACACGCCTTCAATTACGCTTACCGGCTTTGGGAGGCACCCGGTTGGGCCGAGGTTTTCGGCACTTTTTCGTCTCCCTATCGCGACGCTTTTGAACCGGACCCTTTCAGCCGCCAGTTTGTCCGGCATATTGTCCACAGCCAATACGGCCGTAGTTACGCCCAAAAACATCCCGACGAGGATTTCGCTGAGACCTTTGCGGTTTGGCTGACGCCACGTTCGGCCTGGCGTCGTAAGTATCATGCCTGGCCTGCAATGCGGAAGCTGCAGTATGTGGCGCGATTAATGCATGACGTACGGTCCCGCCAGCCTGTGCGCGAAACCGGACCGCTGCTTCATCCGGTCGAGGAGTTGCGTGTGCTGCTAGCCGAGCATTACGGGCAGCGCATCGAACGTTACCGGGCCGCTGCGCAGGGTTATGTGGACGATAAATTACGCGCTGTCTTCCCGCCTCCGCCCGGCCGTGGTGGTATGCGCGCCGCTGCGCTGATTCACCAGCACAGAGCTGATTTGTTAGCCCGCGTCTCGCGCTGGTCGGGGCTCGCGCCGGAGGATGTCGAGACCATCCTCAATAAGCTTGAAGCCCGCGCTGCGGCAATTCGATTACGTTGCCATCTGGAGAACGCCAACGCCAACCTGCTGGATGTCACCGCGCTGGCCACCGCGCTCGCGATGGATTTTGGCTACACCGGCCGCTTTACTGTGTAACGGCTGCGTTGCCAGACGCCGCTGCCGCCGTGCCGCCAAGCATCGGCATGTCCACATCAAAGGGCATGCCTTCGAGTGCTGCGTTGAGAATCATCTGCAGCAACCTGGGGTAGCTGATGCCTGCGCGCAGGGCTGAGCGCGCCAGCGAAACGTTTTCATCCAGTGACGGGTTGCAGTTTACTTCAAGTACATACGGGTCGCCTGCTTCATCGAGCCGGATGTCCACGCGCCCGTAGCCCCAGCCGTTGACCGCGCGGAATGCCCGCAATGAAACCATGCTGATCTTGCGCGCCAGATCAGATTCGACGGCAGCCGGGCAAATCACCGAGGTTTTCTTGTATTCAACGGAACCTTCCATCCACTTTGCCGCGTATGACATGATCGGCGGGATTTCGGCCGGCAACTGAGTGTAGTCCACCTCCGCCAGCGGCATCACTCGCAGCCGCCGGCCTCCTACCACACCTACGTTGAACTCGCGCCCTGTGAGAAAGCGTTGTGCCAGAGCAGGCTGATTGTAAGTGGCCCGGATGCGGCGCACGCGATCCTTTAAAGCATTGCGGCTGTGAACCACTGAATCGCGCTCCACGCCGATTCCGGCATGTTCCTGGCTGGGTTGCACGATGATTGGGAACTGCCAGCGCACTTGATTCACATCGCCCACGCGCTCCAGCAGGTGTGTGTCGGAAGGAATTGGAATTCCTGCGCCTTGCAGCAATGTGGACGCCATGTACTTGTAGCGCGAAAGACCCAATGCCAGCGCCGGCGAGCCAGTCATCGGGTAACCCATCATGCGCACCAGCGCCGCCACGCGCATTTCGTAAAGCGCCCCGTGCACCACGTCGTCATATTGATTGAAGACAGCATCGGGTTGCAGACGGTGCATACGTCGCTGAAAGGCCATCAGATCGTTAGACAACGGTAGTATTTCGACCGTATGTCCGAGCGACCGCAACGCGCGCGCCATGCGGCGTATCATCGTTCGCAGGTCGCTTGCACTACCGCGATCCTCGGGCGACTCCGAGATTGTCGAAGCCGCCGCATTGTAAATTAGAGCGACCTTAAGCGCTTTCATGTTGCCTCTGCTTATTCACCGTACACAGGAC
>JBAXJV010000134.1:0-7607 GCA_037137675.1 bacterium
GCGCATTCTCTTTACGATGGGGCTGATGTTTGTGGTCCGCATCGTAGCCAACATCCCGACTCCCGGGGTGGATAGCGTGGCAGTTCAGCAGATCATCCGCGACCTGCAGGCCAGTGCGGGTGGCGGCTTTCTGGGGCTGTTTGATATGTTCAGTGGCGGTGCCCTGAGCAATCTCGCCATCGGTGCATTGGGCATCATGCCTTATATCAGCGCCTCGATTATCATGCAGCTGCTCACGGCTGTCGTGCCGACGCTGGGGCGGTTGTCGCGCGAGGGCGACGCTGGACGACAGAAAATTATTCAGTATTCCCGCTATATGACCGTGGGGCTGAGTGTGATTCAGGGCTATTTCATGGCCGTCACGCTGGAGCATCCCGAAGCTCTTGGCATTCAACATCAGATAGTGCTGCATGGTGGTTTTGGTTTTGTGTTGACGACGGTAGTGACGATGACCACCGGGTCCATGCTGATCATGTGGTTGGGTGAGCAGATCACGCAGCGAGGCATTGGCAACGGTATATCGCTGATCATTACCGAGGGTATTGTCAGCCGTCTGCCGGCCGCGATTTATGCAACCTACAATATGGTGCTGCGCCCGACGGAAAATGGCGGGCATGAGTTTCTCGTGTTTCAGCTGATCGGTTTGCTGGGCATGCTGTTCCTCGTGATAGCTGGTACCGTGGCGCTGACGCAGGGGCAGCGTAAGGTGGCGATCCAATACGCCAAACGCGTCGTTGGTCGCAAGGTTTACGGCGGGCAGCAGACCTATATGCCTCTGCGGGTGAACTATTCCGGGGTCATGCCGATCATCTTTGCCCAATCGCTGCTGATGTTTCCTGCGATGCTGCTGGGCCGTCTTCCTTGGAATTTCACAAAAGCTCTGGCTGCGGCCTTAAGCATGGATACGGGGCTATACCTGTTGCTTTACGGGCTTTTGATTTTGTTTTTCTCGTATTTCTGGGTGGCGACACAGTTCAATCCGACGCAGGTCGCCGATGATCTGAAGAAGTACGGCGGGTATGTGCCGGGCATCCGCCCGGGACACGCGACGGGTGAATTTCTGGACAACACCATGACGCGCATTACATTTGCCGGCGCGGTCTTCCTGACTGTCATCGCTGTGATTCCGACGGTCATGTCGCGCAAGTTCAATGTGCCATGGCTGGTTGCATCGTTTTTTGGCGGAACGAGTCTGTTGATTACGGTTGGCGTCATGTTAGACACGATGCGTCAGGTGGAATCGCACTTGCTGACACGGCACTACGACGGGTTCCTGAAGCGCGGCAAGTTGCGGGCTCGGCGCTAGGCGGCAGGACAGGCGAAAGGGCAGATTTTTTCATGAGAGCGATCATTCTTCTAGGCGCGCCGGGTGCCGGCAAAGGTACGCTTGCCGATGGCATCAAAGCTGCCAGCCGCTTCCGGCATGTGTCCACAGGGGATATGTTGCGCGGCGCGCTGAAGCAGGGGACGCCGGTCGGGCGCGAGGCCGAGGCCTTCATGAAGCGTGGCGAGCTGGTGCCCGATGAGATAATTTTCAAGCTGGTTGAGCTCCGTATTGCTGCCGACGGTGGGGACGAATGGTTTATGTTCGACGGATTCCCGCGCACCCAGGCGCAGGCTGAGCGGTTGGATGTTCTGCTGGCGGTGCACGGCGGGAAGGTCAACCACGTGTTTCTGCTGGATGCGCAACGCTCGCTTTTGTTGTCACGGCTGACTGGTCGCTGTGTATGTCGCGGGTGTGGCGCCGTATATCATATTGTCAATATTCCGCCGAAGCGGCCGGGTGTTTGCGACATTTGTGACGGGGAGCTCTACCAGCGTGCGGATGATCAGGAGGCGACAATTGCAAACCGCCTGGATGTGTACGAGCGGCAGACGGCTCCGCTGACGGCTTATTACGAGCGACAGGGCGTGCTTACGCGTGTGGACGCAGGGCGCGCAAGGCAGGAGTCGGTCGCCGAGATTTTGGCTGTTGCAACGGGCCGCGGGTGATGATTCCAATAAAGACGCCGGCGGACTTGGTGCGCATGCGGGCCAGTTGTCGGCTGACTGCCACCTTGCTGCAAGAGCTGATGCAAAGGATTGTGCCCGGGGTAACGACGGCGGAATTGGATGTTTGGGCGGCAGCGCGGATTTTGGAGATGGGCGGACGCAGTGCGTTCAAGGGGTACCACGGGTATCCCGGGCATGTCTGTATGTCCGTCAACGATGAAGTCGTGCATGGAATTCCGGGCCCGCGACGGATTCAAATTGGCGATCTGGTGAGCGTGGATGTCGGGATAGTGTACGACGGTTTTGTCGGAGATACGGCCGGCACGGTGATGGTCGGCGTGACGGACCCTGAAATTGTGCGCCTGGCGAATGTTACGAAGGCGGCGCTGGCGGCCGGCATTGCGGCAGCGCGGGTTGACGCGCGGGTGGGAGACATTTCCCATGCAGTCGAGCAGGTGGTTGTGGCGGCAGGTTTTTCGGTTGTGCGTAGTTTTGTCGGGCATGGAGTCGGACGGGTTTTGCACGAAGAGCCGCAGGTGCCGAATTACGGTTTGGCGGGACACGGGCCGAAGTTACGGGCGGGCATGACTTTGGCGATTGAGCCGATGGTAAATGCGGGTTTGGCCGAGGTGAAAACGCTGGCGGATGGATGGACGGTGGTAACAGTAGACGGGCGGCCGTCAGCCCACTTTGAGCATACGGTTGCGATTGGTCCGGATGGGCCGGAAGTGTTGACGTGAATCGTCACGCTGGAATATTTATTTTTTGATGTGGACAAAACGGCGGGAGCTGCGATATGCTTGACCGCTTTCGCTCGAGGAGACCGGTATGAAAGTACGCAGTTCAGTCAAACGCATCTGCGAACGGTGCAAAGTGGTGCGCCGCTGTGGGGTGGTGCGTGTGATTTGTACGAATCCCCGCCACAAGCAGCGGCAGGGTTAAGGAGAGGCGAATGCCTAGAATACTCGGTGTTGACATTCCCGGACGGAAACAGCTGGCGTATTCATTGCCATACATTCATGGGATTGGCAGGACTCTGGCGATGACGCTTTGCGAGAAGGCGCATTTGGATCCTAAGAAAAAAGCTGACGATCTGAGCGACGAGGAGATCGCCAAGCTGACTGCGATCTTGCAGACGGAATACCGGACTGAAGGTGATTTGCGTCGTGAAGTGGCGCAGAACATCCGTCGCCTGATAAGCATTGGTAGTTACCGTGGCACTCGTCACAAGCGTGGTTTGCCGGTGCGCGGTCAGCGGACGAGCACAAACGCGCGAACGCGCAAGGGCCCGCGCAAGACCGTGGGCGCCATGCGCGGCAAGGAAACGCGTACAGTGGCCAAGGCGTAAAGCTGATAATTTCCCTCGAAGGAGTAACGTCGCATGGTAGAAAAGAATGACAAAACACCCGCTCAAGCGGTCTCTGCAGCTGAAGCCGTGCCGGCTAAACCGGCAGCCGATGCCGATGCTAAGCCGTCGGCGGCTTTGGACGGAGCCCTTGCCGCGACGGGCGACGAGGCTTCCAAGGCCGTGCGTGTTGTGCGGGTCAAAGGCCAGAAGGCTGTTCCCTTCGGGATTGCCTTCATCAACGCGAGTTTTAACAATACGATGGTGACGATTACGGATGCCAAGGGTGGCACGATATCGTGGAGCACATCAGGGCGTGCTGGTTTCAAGGGGTCGCGCAAGAGCACGGCCTTTGCCGCGACGGTTGTCGCGCAGGAAGCCGGACGGCAGGCGGTGGGGCGTGGCATGCAGGAAGTTGAAGTCCGCGTCCAAGGTGCGGGGGCGGGTCGCGAATCGGCGATCCGCGCTTTGCAGTCGGCCGGGCTGAACGTATCTGTCATAAAAGATACGACGCCGATGCCGCATAATGGATGCCGGGCGCGCAAGCGTCGCCGTGTTTGATGCAGCTCAACCGAACTGAACGTTTCTAGAGACAGGAGAGAAATTCATGGGTCGATACGTTGGACCGGCATGCCGCTTGTGCCGTCGTGAAGGTATCAAGCTTTTTTTGAAGGGCGATCGTTGTCGCATGGCCAAGTGTGCCGTGGAGCAGGGCCGTCCTTCACCGGGAATGCATGTTGCCCGGATGAGCAACAAAAAGAGCGAGTACGGAACGCAGTTGCGCGAGAAGCAGCGCTTGCGCCGTTTCTACGGCCTGCAGGAAGGCCAGTTCCGTTTGTTCTTCGAGAGAGCGCTGCGTCGTCGCGGTATTACTGGCGAGCAGTTGCTGCAGATGCTGGAAATGCGGCTCGATAATTTAGTGTTCCGCCTGGGTCTGGCGAGTTCTCACCGTGCGGCACGGCAGTTCGTACTGCATGGCCATGTGACCGTCAACGGACGGCGCGCCAGCGTGCCGTCTATGGAGCTCAGAGCCGGCGACCGGATTGCAGTTAAACCGCGCGAGAGCGCTAAAACTTACGCCAAGGGGCAAATCGAGGCGTCAGCCAGCCGTGAACTGGCGGCCTGGCTGACATTAGACCGCGAGAATCAGCAGGGGCAGGTGCTTCGGGTTCCAACACGTCTGGAAATCAACCCGTTTGTCAACGAGCAACTGATTGTGGAATTGTACTCGAAGTAAGCAGCGCAAGTGGTAGCGAACTCCAATTGATCGCGGCTAGGAGAGAAGAATATGTCAATTCGTTTGAGTAAGTTGGAAATGCCTAAGCGTCTGGTTAAAGATGCGTCGAAGAAGACGCTAACGCACGGTGTGTTCACTGTGGAACCACTGGAAACAGGCTTCGGGCGCACGATCGGTAATTCGCTGCGCCGCATGCTGCTCTCTTCGATCGAGGGCGCAGCTATTACCGCTGTTCGCATCGAGGGGGCGCGTCACGAGTTTTGCGCCGTGCCGGGTGTTGTTGAGGATGTGACCGACATCATTCTCAACCTGAAGCGCGTTCTGCTCAAGATGCAGAGCCGCGAGTCACGGGTGCTCTCGCTTAAGAAAAAGGGCCCGTGCGAGGTAACGGCCGGTGACATCAAAACGGATGGCACCGTGGAGGTGCTCAACCCGGACTTGCATATAGCTACGCTTGCCGATGATGGCGAGCTCGACATGCAAATCGAATGCCGGGTGGGTCGCGGATTCTGTCCTGCAGAATGGAACAAAGTGGAGAACCAGGACATCGGGCGCATTCCGATTGATTCGATTTTCTCGCCGGTGCGGCTGGTCAACTTCGTGGTGGATGCGACCCGTGTCGGGCAGCGCACCGATTACGATAAGCTGGTGCTCGACATTACGACCGATGGACGCATTACGCCGGAGGACGCGCTTACCGTCTCGGCCGCCTTGCTCCAGAAGCACCTTGACGTCTTCGTCAACTCCGACAGGAACGCGATTGAATTCGAGGAGGAAGCCAAGCATGTGGACGCGGAACGCGAGCGCCTGCGCAAGATACTTTCGATGAGTGTCAACGAGATCGAACTCAGCGTACGTGCAGCGAACTGCCTCAACAACGCCAATATTACGACTGTCGGAGAACTGGCGCAGAAAAGCGAAGCCGAGATGCTCAAGTTCCGTAATTTTGGCAAGAAGTCGTTGAACGAAATCGTGGACAAGCTCGTAGAGCTGGAGCTGCACCTTGGCATGAGCTTTGATGAGGCGCTGTTGCGCAGTCTGACGCCACATCAGCCGGCGGAAGTTGTTGAAGAGAATTGATTATATCCGGCACGCCGGACAGTGCGTGAAAGAATAGGGGTTCCGTCCCATGCGACATCGGAAGAATAATGTTAAACTCGGCAGAAGCAGCGCGCATCGCAAGGCGCTGGTAGCTTCGCTCGTCTGCAACTTCATTGAACAACAGCAAATTCGCACCACGCTGCCTAAGGCCCGTCAGGCCCGCTCGATGGCGGAAAAAATGGTGACGCTCGCCAAGGCTAATACTCTGGCGGCGCGACGGAATGCGATTGCCGAGTTGCGACGCGTGGGCCATGTTGCCAAGCTGTTCAAGGAGATCGCTCCGCAGTTCGCTGATCGTCAGGGTGGCTATACGCGGATTGTGAAGTTAGGTCAGCGGCACAGTGATGGGTCGGAAATGGCCATGTTGCAGTGGGTTGACATTGGCCCCCGTATCCGCAAGGCGAAGCCCGAAGCGAAGGCTGTAGTCAAGGCAGAAGATAAGCCTGGAGCTGACAAGTAATATTTGCAGGCCTCCTTTATGGTGGCCGGCATTGTTGGTTTTCCTGCTCTCAGCTGAAGCGACGCTTGGCGTTTTCCTCCTGCAGCAGGTTGCGGGGCTGGATCAATCAGGCTGGCGGTTTCGCCGGCGGATTGTTTCAGCAACGAAAAACCTCCTGAAGCTCGCGGAGGGGCTGCCAGTTCTCTTTGTGTTTTTCGAATGCCTTCGCGGCTCAGCTTCGCTTTTCCTTGTGAACCAATCTTCCTGCACACCCGTGCGCGCTTAAATGCGCGGCGGCAGATAATTAAAGGGAGCGAATTACTAACCTTTCCGAAATAGACTGGACATGGTCAAAAAAGAGCCGCGCCTTCACAGGCGCGACTGCGTAGCCGCCGGTGTGAACCGGTGGCAAGTCCATGTCTGGGCTATTATGGGAAGGTTAGCAACGGCCAGTTATTACAGTTGATTTTATGGCTTGACGGAGCGTCCGGCGTGTTGCAAAGTAACCGGGTTACTGAACAGGGGGACGACTTCAGGGCCGCCGTGGTCCGGAGAAAACGAATGTCCATTATAAACAGGTTTTTGGGGCTTTTTTCCGAAGATATCGGAATTGATTTAGGTACTGCGAACACGCTTGTTTTCGTGCGCGAGCGCGGAATCGTTTTGCGTGAGCCGTCGGTTGTGGCCATTCAGGCTGGGACACGGCGGGTTCTGGCTGTGGGCGAAGAAGCCAAGCAGATGTTGGGGCGCACGCCGGGGAGTATTGTTGCCATTCGCCCGATGAAGTCTGGCGTAATCGCTGATTTTGCCATTACCGAGGCGATGCTGAGGTATTTCATACGGCGAGTTCACAATCGCCGTAAGCTTGTGCGGCCGCGCGTGATTATCGCCGTGCCGAGCGGGATTACAGAAGTAGAGAAGCGCGCGGTAATGGACTCGGCAATGCATGCCGGGGCGCGCGAAGTGCATTTGATCGAGGAGCCGATGGCGGCCGCGATCGGGGTCGAACTTCCGGTGCAGGAGCCGGCGGGGAATATGATTGTGGATATTGGCGGAGGCACCACCGAGGTGGCGGTGATTTCGCTGGCCGGGATCGTGTTCTGCCGCAGTGTGCGCGTCGGCGGTGATGAGATGGACGAGTACATCGTTCAGTATATGAAGAGGGTTTACAACCTGTTGATTGGCGAGCGGACTTCGGAGGAAGTCAAAATCCGTATAGGGTCGGCGTATCCCATCGGTGAAGAAATAACCATGGAAGTTAAAGGTCGCGACTTGGTGTCGGGCCTGCCGAAAACTCTGACCGTGACTTCTGAAGAGATCCGCGAGGCATTGCAGGAGCCGGTTTCGGCGATTCTGGATGCCATCCGTACTACGCTGGAGCGTTGCCCGCCCGAGCTGTCCGCCGACCTGGTGGACCGAGGGATGGTGCTTTCCGGCGGCGGATCGCTGCTGCGCGGATTGGATAAGTTGATTGCTGAGCACACCGGATTGCC